>JAQXPG010000042.1 GCA_029100405.1 Lachnospiraceae bacterium
GGCCGGTCTTGCGCTGTCATAGCGGGCCGCCCGCACCGCATCCGAAACCGCCTTTCTGAAGTCCCCCCGCTCCCCGGCTGCATCACTGAGGGCCAGCCAGGCCGCACTGCAATAGGGATTCAGGGACACCACTTTCTCTGCGGCTTTCTCCTTCTTTTCATCCGTCTCCATCAGCTGCAGCTGGTATTCCCAATCATAAGGATAGATCTTCGAAGCCATCCGGACATCGCCCCTGTAGTAAGACAAATTGGCTGAGCCGATCCAGAAGGAAAAGACAAGAATCAAAGCTCCTAGTCCATAAACCAGGCCGAAGAGAAACCTGGAATCCCAACCAATCGTATACTTTCTCCCCTCTTTCCAGTCCATGCAGGCCAGGCAAATATAAACCATGCCCAGAAACTGCATATCAAAATCCAGGAAGAAGCGGATCGCGAAAATCAAAAGCAGAAGCCTTTCTATCCCTTCCGCTTTTCCAATGCTCCATATGGCAAGAACAACTGCAGCAATTCCTGCGATCCAGCCGAAGGAATAGGCACACTCCAGAAAACCATTGTGAAGCCAGCGGACATAATAGGGTCCGCTTTGAATGGCACCCTGACTGATAAAGAATCCCTCATAGCCAAACCCCAATGGCCTCTTTACCAGCGCCCGAATCGCATCCAGCCAGTAGGCCGGGCGGATCATGGAGCTTGCGTTTGCCAAAAAAAGCTCTCGAAAACGGCCCAAAGCAGAGTAATGGTCTATATTTGCCAGATAGATTGCGACAAGTGCCATACTGCCGGCACCCATCAGAAAGTTGCGGAGGCGTTTGGACCGGTTTTGAATCAGGATGTAAAGCCAGAAAAGGAGAAGAAGAACGGCCGTCAAGCGGCTGCCGGTCCAGAGGATCCCGAAGCCCATAAGAAGTGGCTGCAGAACCTCTAAGAACTTGCCGGCCCATCTTCCCGGAAGCATCGGCTTTTCATTTTCACAAATCAGGCTGATGAGAAAGAAGGCTGCCGTCACGTTGGCATAACCCATGAGACCGGCAAAACGGCCATCGATATAGACATATCCGCGTCCTCCCGGCAAGAAATAAAAGAGCAGGCTGACCAGAAAATAGAAAAGGCCTGCCCAGGGCAGGTAAGTGATGAGTGCCCGTCGCGTATCCACGGTATCCTGCATCAGAAGCAGCATAAGCTCCATAACCCCGACCATACGAAGGACACCGTAAACCCCGGTTCCGGCAGCAATGCCGGAAAAAAGAGAGACAATCGCCCCAAGGAAGACCACCAAAAGGCAGACCGGACCTGTTGATAAATACAGATTGATCCGCCTTTTTGTTTTTATCGTCCAAGCCAGAAGGCCTGTCAGACATATTACTGAAATCGATACGGCCCATTCATAATATAAACCAATAAAAAATGGGAGAATCACAAGCAAAACTGCCAGAATCGACATGAGAAAAATCCTCCGAAGAAATCTTTTTCTCAATTGTAACACAGGAAGAAGAAATCGTAATCCGGTCAATTCGGCAATGCTTCCCGAAGTCCGCCCTCATTTGTGAAGTTTGCCTCCCGGGAGATCCGATGACGCGGACAAAGGAGCACTGTTTTAAGCTTTGCTCTGACTGACTCCGGCATTCCTTAGAAGGAAATAAGATGCAGCTGCTGCAGTCAGAGGCACGGTAAATACAATACCCATGGTTCCCGCAATTCCTTTCATCCATTCGATCCCGAGAGAATACATATTCAAAACCTGATGAAGCGGATATTGATAGGCATAGATGATCATGACCAGATTAAGAGAGCCCCCGACAAAGGCAAGGATCAAAGTATTGGACATGGTTCCTATCATATCCCGGCCGATTCGCAGTCCCGACCGGAAAAGTTCCTTTCTTGTGATATTGGGAACCTTGTCACAGATCTCTGTCATCGAAGATGAAACAGACATGGCAACATCCATCACAGCTCCAAGCGATGCGATCAGAATACTGGAAAACAGCATTCCTCCGATATCGATATGAGAATTCTGCTGGATAAACAAAAGAGTTTCGATCTCATCGACATTCATGCCGCTGATGTGACCGCATCTTCCAAAGATCGCCGCTATGACTCCGGCACATACCACCCCTCCGATCGTTCCAACCATGGCAGAAATGGACTTCCGACTCATCCCGTCAATCAGGAGATAGGTAACAAAAGTGACGAGAAGCACTGCACATACGGCAGACAAAAAGGGGGAGACTCCAACATAGATCAGCGGAATGTATAAACCGATGATGACAATACAGGTGAAGACCAGTGCAATCAAAGAATAGATTCCCTTTTTCCCTCCAACCAGCCAGACAGAAAAAGCAAACGCAAAAAGGAGAACTGCCATTGCACCTTCTCTGTCATAATTATAAACATTGACCGAAAGATCATCTCCGGAACCACTGACCTGGGCGATAACATGCTGGCCCTTTTTGCAGCTTGCACCATAGAGATAGCCATTCATGGCATAGGCTCTTACTCGTTGGCCGGAATGTTTTCCTGATTTCAACAGAAGGACAACCTCCTGGCCGGAGTCGGACTCCTGAACCAAAAGGTTGTCATTTTCAATTACCACTGCCTTACAGAATTCAGAACCATCTTCTGCAAGGAGAGGCTTTCTGTAAACATTTCCACGGAATAACAATACGATCACGATAAGAGCTGCCGTAAGCAGATATTTACCGGAGACTCGTATTATTTTTTCCATAAGATTCCTTTCTTAATGCCGAAGAAAAGGAAGACTGCGATGGCGGTGAGAATGGATCCGAGTGTCGAAAGCGCTAATGTCATATTTCCTTTCATACCGGTCTTCGGGGATCTACCGGATCGGGCAGAGCTTATTTTCGACGTATCATCTGCCTTTGCTAGGCTTGTTTTCGAAGCGTCCGTAGTTGTAACAGCGCCTTGTTTCTCACTTTCGGAAGCTTTTGTCTTCCCGCTATTCTTTGTCTCATCCGATACTTGTGCATTTTCTACCGGCTTTTTCTGCAAGCCATTCATGGCATCTGTGAGATTGTTTTTTGCCTCCTCAATATCAGATGCACTCACCGTAACGTTCGATGCATCAAAATCCGTTTTCTGATTTCCATCCTGGATCTGGCTGTAAATCGTCTTATCAAGGAGGGTTGACAGTCCTTGCTTGAAACGATCGACCGGTTTTCCATTCGTCGTGTCTTTATCACTTGCATTTTTGACCTGACCGTACCCACTGGCCGGATCCGCTTCCGTGCCGTAATTATCGGAAAGCTTTGCGACAAAAGGATCCTCTGCCGTCTTCTTCTCATTAAGAAGCGTATTCAGCTGATCATATGCCTTTTGAACATTGGCGACCGATTCGTCTGTATAGGCGGATGTATCGCCGGACAGAAGTGCCTTTGCTCCATTCACAGCTTCGTCTGCGCTCTCAAAAGTCGTAGCAGCACCCGTCTTCTCGATGATGTAATCATCCGCATACTTGGAACCATTATAATCATAGGTCTTCAAAGTCAGCTTATTGTCCGTAAAATCCATTGTCGAGAAGGACGGAAGCATGGCATTGGTACGCTCTGCGATGTAGTAAGGGGTATATTTCAGGAGATTATAATACTTAGAACCGGAGCCGGAACCTGTGGTAATATAGACCGTTCCATCAGGATCCTTCACATCATTGGTCTTCCCATAGTCAATGACATTTCCGTCTTTGATCTGATACGATCTCGAATACGTATGGTCATGGCCTGTCAGACAGATATCGACATGAAACTCATCCATGAGAGGTGCAAAAATAACCCGGTTAGTTGCTGCATCCGTGTCTGCATGTGGCTGTCCACTGCCGTAGATATCACTGTGGAAGACCACTACTGTCCATGTCGCATTGGGATTCGATGCGATCGCCTGTTTCATAAAGGCACGGTGCTGGCTCTGATTTCTATTGTTGGAATTCAGAGACATGAAAAGGACTTTGCCATAATTAAAATAGAAATCACCGCCGGCGGCTGTGTTGCCGTAAACATTGGCATTGGGATTATTGAAATGATGACTGTAATCCTTTCCCTGGGTATCATGATTTCCAATGGTAGCAGCAATGGGGAGGCTTCGGAAGGTCTCCGGATAGAGATATCCGGCATATTCGCTCTCACGGGTTTTTAAATCTTCATCTTTTGTTGCAGAAGAGTCATTGATCTGATCACCGGCAGAAATCAGGAAAGAAGCATTGTTAGCAGTCTTCATTGCCTGCGCCATGGTCTTGTCCCAGTTATAGGTATCCGCTGCCACACTGGAGTCTGTCTCTGAATAGTCATCAGAACTGCCTGAGGCGCCGATCTGCGGATCTCCGGTCAAGATAGCAGTAAAGGAATCTGTGGATCCTTTCTTGTAATCATATACAGAGGACCATACCGGATTCGAAGCTTTATAATCATCTGTGTACTGATAATGATACGTCCCTGCTGTCTGGAAGAATCCCTCGATGGAAACCCGGTTTGATGCGGCATAGTGATTGCCCTGCCAGTTCGAAGCGTTGATATCAAGTGCCGTTCCTTCCACTATCTTCGCCTGGTTTTCCTGACCATCCATCCAAACTTTTACCGCAGGAGTGCCCTTGTTCATACTGTACCAGCCGAAATTCAGATCGCTGTCCGTCTTTCCCGGTACCAGGGCAATCTTACCGGAGTCGTCATAATTTCCGGCCGTCTGCCAGGTGTTATTCTTCCAGTTTTGGAAGATGGAACTAGCATCGGTTTCCTGCCTGGTAGCTTTCCCTGCCGTAACTTCTCCGTAAGCCAAAGCTGTCCCGGGCACCTGACCTGCAACTGCAAGCGCTATGGCTGCAAGACAGATTGCTGTTCTCGCATTACGTTTCTTCATAATTCTCCATGCTCTCCTTTCGCATAAATCTAAGATCGATCGGATCTTATGTCTACATGCAAAAGGCTAGCATGACAGGAATTTGGCTTATATCGTGAAATGATAAAATGATTGTAAAATTTTTTCGAGACAAACCTGATGCGGATTTGTCTTCTGATCAACAAGAGGGCTAGGAAAGAAATCTCAAAGCCTATCGGGCATAATTCATTGGCATTTATCGTAATGAGAAGTGAAATTTCAAATTACGATAGTCTCCTGACATATCTTGGCGTGATCTCATGGCATTTATCGTAATGAGAATAGAAATTTCAAATCACGATAGTGAATCTCTACATTTACTATCGTGATTTTCAAATTACCTTCATATTACGATAAATGTAGACCAATTCCAGGCTATCACTATCGTATTTTTGAAAGTCGGTCTATATTAAGATAAATGGAGCTGCAGTTCGACAATTCTCTGCCTTGTCTCAGGAGGATTTATCATAATAGAAATTAACATCTCAAAATATGATAGTTTCATTGCCACTTGAACCCTTCTTACCTCTCCTTCAATCGTTCATTGGCAAAATCATGATCCGCCGGCAGCCAGCCCATGCTATCTAACTCTTCAGGGCCCGGCCGGCGAACATCTTCTTGCTCCGGAAACTCCAATTTTTCCTCTACAACTTGACAGGGAACACTGCATCGAGAATTGGAAGGTATCATAAGAAGAGAAAGCCCTGTTTTCTGGCGATGACAAAGGAAGAATTATCGAAAGCTCGGATCTGTTTCAAAAGTACCTTCTCCCCAGTCGACCGAAACACCACCTTTAAGATCGGGACCATACAGTTTTGATGTAATTTCGTCAACTTTACTATAATCTCCACCATCCGCAATGATCTTTCCAGCATAAGATTGAAAAGAAATTGTAGCATAAATCGGCTGGTTCATCTTCTCTGTCAGGAACTTTCCATTGTAAAATAGGTCATCAAACTCATTTTGCGTATCGTTCGTTCCCATAAAAGCATTATAGTGATTTCTGTAATCCAAGGTGATATCTTCAGCCGATGAACCATTTGCTCCATCATCAAAAACAAGTTCCAGAGTTCCATCATCCTTGATTTCAATCATTCGCATGGAGACATGCATCCCATCACCAAAGCTTTGAGCGACATCTCTTCCTTCAACCGTCAAAACCTCTTTGCCGTCTTTCGTATTGGCAGATGATAAGAGATACCTGCAATTGTCGGCAGCCTCAATAAAGTTATCCACCGGAACATTAGATACTGTCTGTGCCTCACCCGCATCATTGAATGTGATAGAATTGATATTAAGTTGATTTTTGCTGCAGTCATAACCTACAGTAACCAAATTACTTGTCTTCTTTGGCTTCACCCAGAACAGTATGCCATCCTCACCTTGAATCGTAGCGGTTAAACCACTATCCATGCTAAAAACACTGGTCATCTTAAAGCTGGTTCCTCCAAGCTTTTTCAGGCCGGCGATGTATGCCTTCTCAGCCTCAGCTTTCTTCTCTTCTGATGATTTTGCTGCTGTCGATTCCTTTGCCTCTTCTTTTACTTCCGTTTTCTCTTGGTTTCCAGAAGCCGCTTTATCAGCCTTTCCACAGGCCAATAAGCCTACTGCCATTACCGAAAGCACAACCATTAGCAAAAATTTCTTTTTCATTCTAACCCCTCCCTGTTTACTTGTAGAAGATATTGTATTTTTTTAGTTTACTCCTCTTTATGCTTTTTCGGGATAAGCATTTTACTTTCTTTGACAATGCCTGCCCCAATCACAGATCCCCTGCCTTGCAAAAACATCAGAAAGTGCTACCATGTTATCGATAAACAAAAACGGGGAGCTGACTGAAGTTGGCTGAGAGGAAACGAAGACGTTTCGACCCATGACCTGATTTGGATAATGCCAACGTAGGGATCAAAAGCTTTGAATCACAACACGTTTGGCGGGTCCAGACGTGTTTTTTCTGTGCAGAAAACTGAATAAGACCAGCTTTGACAAAGCTGTGAGAAACCGTGCAAATACAGAACGGCATAAATTTTGCTCATGCACTCCACAGATATAAACCAGAACAGGATTTGCTTGTCGGCGGCAGATTGGGAGCACCACCTTCTGTCGCCTTACAAAAGTTGTTGGCAGATGTGTTTAAAGGAGGAAACCACATGACAACGAACGCAATGAAAAGCGCAGGCGCTGCAGAGTCAAACTATACCACTCAGATGGATGCAGCGCGAAAGGGAATCATCACAAAACAAATCAAGACCGTTGCCGAAAAGGAGCATATGCCGGTCGACAAGCTGATGCAGCTTGTAGCAGAGGGGAAGGTTGCGATTCCATCAAACAAGCATCACACCTGCCTGAACCCGGAGGGCGTCGGCAGTATGCTTCGCACCAAGATCAATGTAAACCTCGGCGTTTCCCGGGATTGCAAGGATTACAATGTCGAGATGGAGAAGGTCATGAGTGCCGTTGATCTGGGTGCTGAAGCCATCATGGATCTGTCCAGTCACGGCAACACCCAGCCTTTTCGACAGAAACTCACATCCGAATGTCCTGTCATGATCGGAACGGTTCCTGTTTATGACAGTGTGATCCATTATCAGAGAGACCTTGCCACATTGACTGCAAAGGATTTCATTGACGTGGTAAGACTTCATGCCGAGGACGGTGTAGATTTCGTAACACTACATTGCGGTATCACGAGAAAAACGATCGATCAGATCCGGAATCACAAGAGGAAAATGAATATCGTCAGCCGCGGCGGCAGTCTTGTCTTTGCCTGGATGTGTATGACCGGCCAGGAAAATCCCTGCTATGAATACTTTGATGAGATTCTGGATATCTGTGAGGAGCATGATGTCACCATTTCTCTGGGAGATGCCTGCCGTCCGGGATGTCTGGCGGATGCAACCGATGTATGCCAGATTGAGGAACTGGTCCGGCTGGGTGAACTGACCAAGCGAGCTTGGGATCACAATGTTTCAGTCATGGTGGAAGGTCCGGGACATGTGCCTCTGGATCAGATTGCGGCAAATATGAAAGTGCAGCAGAGTATCTGTATGGGAGCACCCTTCTATGTCCTGGGGCCTCTGGTTACGGATATTGCACCAGGCTATGACCACATAACTGCTGCCATCGGCGGCGCTGTAGCTGCAATGAACGGCGCGGCCTTCCTTTGTTATGTAACACCGGCGGAACACCTGGCATTGCCAAATTTGGATGACGTAAAGCAAGGTATCATTGCTTCAAAAATCGCAGCTCATGCCGCTGACATCGCAAAAGGAATCCCCGGTGCCAGAGACATCGATGACCGCATGGCGGATGCCAGAAGAAAGCTCGACTGGGATGCACAATTTGCCTGTGCCCTGGATCCTGCAACCGCCAAATCCATCCGTGATGACCGGCTCCCGGAAGATGACCACAGTGATACCTGCAGTATGTGCGGAAAATTCTGTGCAGTCAGAAGCATGAATAAAGCTCTGGCCGGGGAGTATATTGATATCTTGTGATGGGTGTGA
>JAQXPG010000043.1 GCA_029100405.1 Lachnospiraceae bacterium
GAACGAGTGGGAGAATGCCTACAGGGCCAAGGGCGACAACTATGTGCTGAAGGATCTGAGTTCGAAAAAGTTAGACCGGCTCGACGATGACCTTCTGAATCCCATTGTTATGACTTATCAGATGGGACATATGACGGAAGCGGATTTCCGAACCATGATGAAAAATCAGCTGAAGAGCCAGATGAAAGCGGCTGAGCAGGCGCAGAGCCAGGCAGCTGCTGCCAAGGCCCAGATGGAAGCGACCCTGGAGAAAATCGATTTCATGTCTGCTTCGGAAATCGCCAAGGCCTATAACATGAATGTCAAGGTCTTCACAGCCAAGGATGAGGACGGAAAGAAGGCAACTTATGTCGATGTCCGTCCGGCTCTGGAGCAGATGATTCAGAGCGGCCAGTTTGACAAAAGTCAGCTCAGCCAGATGAGGAAGCTGATCAATAAGACAGTCAAGAAGATCGGCAGCCAGACTATGCGGGCCATGGGCATCCGCTATGCATCTTCCGCAGAAGAGGCAGCCGGGGTCAATGTCGACAAGGTCCAGAAAAATTATCTCTGGGCCAGCGGCGGACGGATGATGCTGATGGCACTCCTCATGGCCATGGTGGCAGTAGCGGTTTCCTTCGTCGCCTCCCGTGTCGGCGCCGGCGTCGGCCGTGACCTCCGACTCAAGGTCTTCAACAATGTCATCGGCTATTCCAACGCGGAGATGGATAAATTTCAGACCTCGTCTCTCATTACGCGTGCAACCAATGATGTCCAGCAGGTACAGATGGTAACGACTATGTTTCTCCGCATGGTACTCTATGCACCGGTCCTGGCTGTCTGGGGCGTGATCCGGGTCTACCAGTCCCACGCCAACATGAGCTGGGTTATTGCCCTCGGAATTGCCGTGATCGTGGGAATCATTCTGACCCTTGTTGTGGTTGCCATGCCGAAATTCAAGATCATGCAGAAGCTTGTGGACCGACTGAACCTGGTTTCCCGTGAGATCCTAACCGGTCTCATGGTGGTCCGCGCTTTCGGACGGGAGAAGGAAGAGGAGAAGCGCTTCGATGAAGCCAATCAGGATCTGAAGCGGACCCAGCTCTTTACCAACCGGGTCATGACCTTTATGATGCCGGCCATGATGTTTGTCATGACAGGACTCAGCATCCTGATCACCTGGGTGGCTTCCCACCGGGTCAATGAGGGAACTCTCCAGGTCGGCGCCATGACTTCCTTCATCACTTATTCCATGATCA
Source organism: Lachnospiraceae bacterium (assembly GCA_029100405.1). Taxonomy (GTDB): domain Bacteria; phylum Bacillota; class Clostridia; order Lachnospirales; family Lachnospiraceae; genus Lachnocurva. Next base: position 1,239 of record JAQXPG010000043.1, read on the forward strand.
TTATTTCTGCTTTCATGATTCTGACCGCCATGTCCATCATTCTCCCCAGAGCCGGTGTGGCAGCGGAACGAATCCAGGAAGTCATCAATACCAAGCCTTCTATCGAAAGCCCTGCTGATGAGAAGACTCCGGAAAGGAAGACCGGAGTCGTAAGCTTCCATAATGTAAGTTTCCGTTATCCGGGTGCGGAGATGGATGCCCTGAAGGATATTACCTTTACGGCAGAGCCGGGGAAAACCATAGCCATCATCGGAAGCACCGGCTCAGGAAAGAGTACCCTGGTCAACCTGATTCCCCGTTTCTACGATGTCACCGGCGGATCCATCACGGTTGACGGTGTCGATATCCGGGAGCGGAATCTTCAGGATCTGCGTGCAGAGATCGGCTTCGTGCCCCAGAAGGGAACCCTGTTTTCCGGCACCATTGCATCCAATATCCGCTTCGGATGCCAGGATGCGACGGATGAGGAAGTCGAGAGAGCAGCACGGATTGCCCAGGCAGAGGATTTCATTGAGGAAAAGGAAGACCGTTACGACAGCTATATCTCTCAGGGCGGCAGCAATGTTTCCGGCGGACAGAAACAGAGACTGTCCATTGCCCGTGCCATTGCAAAGAATCCGAAAATCCTGGTCTTCGATGACAGTTTTTCCGCTCTTGATATGAAGACTGATGCCAGGCTCCGGGAAGAGCTTGCAAAGCAGGAAAAGGATGCAGCCAAGATTATCGTGGCCCAGCGGGTCAGCACCATTCTGAATGCCGACCAGATTCTGGTTCTCGATGAGGGCCAGGTGGTCGGACTCGGAAGACACGAAGAGCTGCTGGACACCTGTGAGGTATACCGGCAGATCGCTGCTTCACAGCTTTCAGAAAAGGAACTGGAGGAGACACGCCATGCGAGAAGATAATATTCAGAACAAGAAAGCCTCCCTTTTAGAAGCTGAGGCTGAGAAGAAGACTTCTGCTATGGAATCCAGGACTGAAAATCAGAAACAGGATGCCTCTGGATCCCAATCAGATGCTGATAAGAAAAATAAAAAAGACAGGGCTTCCGCTCGTGACGCTGAAAAACTTGCGCGGGAGAAGAAGCTTGCGGAATACAGAAAGAAACATAATGCGGCATACAACCGCCGAGGCCCGGGCAGAAACCGGGTCGGCGAGAAGCCGAAGGACTTCCGGAAATCCTTCGGAAAGCTCATGCGCTATATCGGCCGCTACCGGATAGCTGTCATTTTTGTCGTGATCTTTGCCATCCTTTCCACGGTCTTCAATGTTATGGGACCGAAGATCATGGGACACGCGACGACGGAACTGGCCAACGGACTCATGCGTAAGATCCAGGGAACCGGCGGTATCGATTTCACCAAGATCGGAAAAATCCTCCTCATGACCCTGGCCCTCTATATCGCATCGGCCGCCTTCGGCTTCCTTCAGGGCTGGATCATGACCTCGGTCAGCCAGAAGGCTGCCTACCGGATGCGGCGGGAGATCTCGGAGAAAATCGACCGCATGCCGATGAAATATTTCGAGAGCCGGCCTTATGGAGATGTTCTGTCCCGGATTACCAATGATGTCGATACCCTCGGCACCGGACTGAATCAGAGCATCACCATGATCATCTCTTCGATTGCAACGCTCGTCGGTGTTGTGGTGATGATGCTGACCATCTCGCCCCTGATGACTTTGATCGCGGTCGTTGTTATACCGGTATCCGGTATTCTGGTTTCCTTCATTGTCAAAAAATCCCAGAATTACTTCATCCGTCAGCAGGATTCTCTGGGAATCATCAACGGACAGATCGAAGAGGATTTCTCCGGCCAGCTGATCATCAAGGCCTTCAACCGTGAGCAGGAATCTCTGAACGAGTTCAGCAGGACAAATGCAGACCTCTACGACTCTGCCTGGAAATCCCAGTTTATCTCCGGCGTCATGATGCCGGTCATGAACTTCATCAGCTATCTGGGCTATGCCGGCGTGGCTATCTCCGGAGGTATGCTTGCCATTCAGGGTGTCATCGGAGTCGGCGATATCCAGGCCTTTATCCAGTACGTGGGAAATATAAAGCAGCCCCTGGCTCAGCTTGCACAGGTCATGAACCAGGTGCAGTCGATGACGGCAGCGGCCGAAAGAGTCTTTGAATTCCTGGAGGAAGAAGAGGAGCCGAATGTGCTGCTTCCGGAGAAGGCGGAGAGTAGTGCTGGTGATAAGGAAATCGAAGATACGCAGAAGGCAGAAACAGATAATGAATTAGCAAATGCTGCCGAGACGCTGGAAAATGTTCGAGGCGAGGTGGACTTCAATCATGTTCGCTTTGGCTATGATCCGGACCAGATTATCATCAAGGACTTCTCCTGTCATGTAGAACCTGGCCAGAAGATTGCAATCGTAGGTCCGACCGGGGCCGGAAAGACCACCCTTGTAAAACTTCTGATGCGCTTCTATGACGTAAACAGCGGATCCATTCTTCTGGATGGAAAAGACATCCGGACCATTGACCGGCATCAGCTCAGAGATAATTTCTCCATGGTCCTTCAGGACACCTGGCTTTTCTCCGGTACCATTCGGGAAAATATCCGTTACGGGCGTTTGGATTCAAGCGATGAGGAGGTCGAAAAGGCGGCAAAGGCAGCCTATGTGGATCACTTTATCCGTACCCTTCCCGGCGGCTATGACATGGTTCTGAATGAAGATGCAACCAATGTATCCCAGGGACAGAAGCAGCTTCTGACCATTGCCCGGGCCATGCTGGCAGACCGGAAGGTTCTGATTCTGGACGAGGCAACATCCTCGGTCGATACCAGAACCGAGCAGCTGATCCAGAGCGCTATGGACCGCCTGATGAAAGGCCGAACCAGCTTTGTCATTGCCCACAGACTTTCTACGATAAGAAATGCAGACCGCATTCTTGTACTGAACCATGGCGATATCGTAGAACAGGGAACCCATGACGAGCTCCTCGCCAAGAACGGATTCTATGCCGATCTGTATAACTCGCAGTTTGCTGAATAAGCTCTTCGGAACGCATCCGGACTCGTCGAACGCTTGCGTTCGTAAGAGACCGGATGCGATTACGAAGGCAACAGGCATGAGCATGAAGAGACGCTATAGCGGATCGAGAGTGCGAATGCCTGTAGGATTGCGAGAGTGCGAATGCCTGTAGGATTGCGAGAGTGCGAAGCACGAAGCAATCCGGCAGCTTATTCAGTAAGGCTGCTTTCGCTTCATGCGAAGCGCCGCGTGGACGTATTCAGATATATTGATCTAGTTTTCAAAAGTGTCTGACTTTTAAAAATTTCGAAAATACTGCTTGCAAAAGATGCCTGCATGATATATATTATTAAATGCGTTCGCGAGAGCGCAGGACATCTGAATACAAGGCCGGGTAACCGGAATCACTAGAGTAAGACGCTTGGAGAAGTACCCAAGAGGCTGAAGGGACACCCCTGGAAAGGGTGCAGGTCGTTAATAGCGGCGCGAGGGTTCAAATCCCTCCTTCTCCGTTTCAAGTCAAAGGAATTTTAAAAAGCTGTTGACAACAGTCCTGAGATTTGATAATATTAATAAGCTGTCATCGAGACAGCGCTAAGCACTTTGATAACTGAACAATGAAACAACCTTGAAAGATTCTAAACGAGAGAATTTTTTAAAGAACGCGTTATGGAGACATAACAAACCTAAAAGCAGTAAAGCGAAGGAAACGAATGACTAGCGCATTCGAGACCAGAAAATCAAACTTTTAACATGAGAGTTCGATCCTGGCTCAGGATGAACGCTGGCGGCGTGCTTAACACATGCAAGTCGAACGAAGCAATTTTTTAC
>JAQXPG010000044.1 GCA_029100405.1 Lachnospiraceae bacterium
AATCATTGATAACTACCGAATCTATAACAATTTATAATGAAGAAGGTATCAGGTAATGAAGAAAATTGTTTTGACCGGTGGCGGCACTGCCGGCCATGTCACTCCGAATATTGCACTATTACCGGCACTCCGTGAAGACGGTTTTGAGATTTCCTATATCGGATCTTACAAGGGAATGGAGAAAGAACTGATTGAAGCCCAGGGGGTTCCCTATTACGGCATATCCTCCGGCAAACTCCGCCGTTACTTCAACTGGAAGAACTTTTCCGATCCTTTCCGGGTTCTGCACGGCTATTTCCAATCCATATCTCTTCTTCGAAAAATAAAGCCCGATGTCATTTTCTCCAAGGGCGGTTTCGTTTCCGTGCCGGTGGTTCTGGCTGCCAGAAGCCTTCATATTCCGGCCCTGATCCATGAGTCCGATATGACTCCGGGCCTGGCTAACCGAATTGCCATGAGGGGCGCCGTGAAGGTCTGCTGTAATTTCCCGGAAACTGTATCGAAAATCGAATCCGGCAAGGGTGTCCTGACCGGTACGCCGATTCGTCAGGAATTGATGAAGGGCGACCCTGAAAAGGGACTTTCCTTTACTGGCTTCAACTCAGAAAAACCGGTTCTTCTCATCATCGGCGGAAGTCAGGGGTCCGTTTTCATTAACAATGCCGTCCGCGGTTCCCTCGATCAACTTTTGCAGGACTTCCAGATCATCCATCTCTGTGGGAAAGGTCATCTGGATCCGAAATTGGAAGGCCGAACCGGATACCGCCAGTATGAATATATCTCAAAAGAGCTGCCGGATCTCTTTGCCTGCGCCAATCTCATTATTTCCAGAGCCGGAGCAAATGCAATCTGCGAACTCCTTGCTTTGAGGAAGCCGAATATTCTGATCCCCCTGTCCAAAAATGCCAGTCGTGGCGACCAGATCCTGAATGCCAAATCTTTTGAAAAGCAGGGCTTCTCCAAAGTATTGGAAGAAGAAAGCATCAATGCCGATATTTTGACCTCTGCCGTCCGGGAAGTCTATAAAGATCGTCAGACCTATATCGATGCCATGAACCAGAAGCAAGGCATCGACTCCATTACCAAAATCGTGGGACTTCTCAATCAGGCGATCAAAGAAAAGGCTTGAGTGCCGGAGGGGCTGATTGCCGGGGATTTCATTGTTTTCAAAAACAGAGCTGATTCATTACTCTGTTTTTCTGTCTTAATTCATCTTCAGTTTCTCACAGACAGCCTTGATTTCATCTTCTTTCATGCCGCAATGAGAAAATTCCAGAAGATTCTTATTGGGCTGATCCACATAACGAGGAATCAGATGCAGATGAAAATGGAAGACCGATTGTCCTGCCACCTCATTATTGTTCTGCAAGATATTGAAGCCGTCGCAATGAAGCACTTCCGTCATATGTTTTGCTAATTTTTGCGCCAAAGGAAAGATTTTAGCGGCAATAGCCGGATCCAGATCATAAATATTCCGATAATGCTCTTTCGGAAGAATTAAAGCATGGCCCTTCGAAGCCGGATCCGCATCCAGAATGACTCTGAAGTCTTCATCCTCATAGATTGTATTGGTCGGAATCTCTCCGTTTGCCAGCTTACAGAAAATACACTGATCGTCTTTCATCCCTTACTCCTTTTTCCCAAAGATTTCTGTCTGACCGGGCTTTAATATGCTTTCCAGTCCGGTCTCCTTTTATCTCCCTGAGTATAGCATTCCGCCGGACCGACCTCAATCTTTTGAAACCTTCCATTTTGATCCAGAGCAGGGTCTTCCGGGTCAAAGATTCGATCTTCCTCCAGAAGTTTCCTGTCATCCCGAAATCCGCCGAAGATTCCATGTATTTTGTTTCGGATGCTTTCACGGATCCTTTGAAAGAGAAGTTCTACTCTGCTTTGAGAGGCAGGTCTGCCGCCCCCTTTTCTCCCGGACTCTTTTTCCTTCCATTGTCCAACTCCCTTTCCCTGGCTTTTTTCTGATTCTTTGCCTTTCCATCCACTATTTTTTTCTCCAAAGGATGCCTCCCTTCTTCCAGGCTGCTCAGGCTCCGGCCTCCCGTAATTCTCCCGGAAAGAGACCGCCTCTTTTTCAATATTACTTACTCCGCCGCAGTTCTTTAAGGGGCTCACTTCTTCCAAGAGACGATCTACAGAAATATCCTCCTCCGAAAGGATACGATAAAGCCTGTAGCAGAGATTCATTTCTCCCTTCTTCTCATGATCCACAAGAGGAAGGAAGAACTCAAAAAGTTCCCGCATCTGCTCCCAGAGAGGGCGTTCCATTGCCGGGCAATAGCAAAGCTTTGTTTCTATTTTTCCCTCTCTTTGCGAAATATAAACCGTCTCCGGACTGATGAAGAGCTTCCCTTCCGAGAGGAGATAGTTGTTGATCTCTTTCATTGCCAGACCGAGATCCATAACCAGCTGGCAAAGGATCTCCCCGGACAGGCCCTCCCGATCCAGATAATTTCGAAGAGAAGATAAACCACTGATGTCATACCAATATTGGATTTCTCCGTTATAGCTGACCGGATAATAACCCATCAAGGTATGAAGTTCATTTTTCTCCAGCATCTGCGTCTCAAAATTGGATTCTTCCTCCCCCTCTTCAAGAGAATCCAACTCTGTCAGAATCATATACGCCTTATTTGCATTTCTGGTATAAAGTATCTCCATGCCCTTCCCCTCTCCGAAGATCTCCAAAGCCTTCCTACTTCAGTTGTTCCAGAATATCCTTTCCTGCAGAGATCAAACGGAAGCGCTTTGTCACATTCATATCCTCCATCCTGCCTGCTGTTATGGAAATCGACTCCTGATAAACAGATAAACCCAGAAGGATCACAGAACCGACAGCAAGTAAGCAGATGGAAAAAATGATGGCAGCTTCCACCGTATATGATGCTTCCCAGGATCTTTTGAAAAAACATAGACATGCTTTGGCATGGCCGACCATTTCAAAGCCTGTCTTTTCTTTCCTACTTTCCTTTGCCTCCAAATCCTCACCTCCAAATGGAATGCCTTGTATTGTTAAGAGTATCTGCCTTGTGTCAGGATCTCCAGCCAAGAAGAAGCACATACGCCACTAGAACAAAGGGAATAAACGGGACTCTTGCCCTCTTGGTAATTTTACCGATCAGATAGAGAAAGAGGGAGGTCAATCCCATTAGAATCGCAGCAAACCACAGCAGGATCATATTGTCCCAGAAACCCAGGAAGATACCGGTCACCAGGAAAAGAAGACCGTCACCATATCCGATCTGCTCCCCGGAAAGGCGGCAGATCAGAAGAAGGGCGACACCGATCATGAGACCCCCAAGCAGATTTTCGATAGAAAGCCTCTGAAATAGGAGATGAAAGAATAGTCCAAGGATCCCAAAAGCCAGAATCTGCCAGCTGGCTATTTTTCTCTTATGAAAATCTTCGATGCTAAGAATTCCGAGCATACCAAGCAGACTGGCACTTTCCATCCCGATCCATCCTTTCTGACATTTTAAACCATGGCTTCGCTTTCTTTCCCTGGTCCTTCGCCTATCTTCTTTTTCCTGGCTTCTTATTACGATCCCCCGCACTTACTGCAGGCATGGCAGCCATGCGCCTTGGCATCTTTCAGGCTCATCTGTCTTACGGATCTTTTGATTGCCGGGCAGTTTCGGTCCTTGTGATAGCGATTGCCGTAATTTGCAATATAATAGGTTCCAGATTTCCTGTTTTTACAAAATGGACAGGCATAGTATTTCGACCCGTCATTTGACCGCTTCATGGGAAGCACCCATTTCGATACAGCTTCCAGCCGAATATTCAGATAGCTGCAAGAACGGTTCAAGTGATATGCCCTGCCGTTTGGTGTGACATAAACCAGGCGGCTTTCATCATTTTCCTCCATCGAAGGATTCCATCCAACCCACCGCCGAGTGGCTGCTGTCTGTGTCAGCCGAAGACCCTTTTGTCCGAAAAAAGGCAGCTCCAGATTTACTGCATAGTTCACTGTCAGGCGGATCTTCGTTCGATCCACATGAGATGCCAGAAGGTTCAATCCCATGACGCCGCCTTGAATTTCTTTTTTATCGATATCGGACTCCAAAACCTTCTGGTAGAAACGAGCACTGAGAAGGCCCTGCAGACTGGCATCAAAGTCATTCGGAGCCAGATTTCTCTTTCCATTCAAAGAAACCGGAGTTCCATAGATGGCTCCTTCTCTTACCGTTTCATCCATGATCTGACCGATCTCATGCTGCAAAGTCAGAATCCGCATAAAGAAGATCAAAGTGACAAGAAGACAGAGAATCAGTGGAAGAACTATGGAAGCTTCGACTGTCATGGAAGCCGTAGAATACTTTCTTTTCCTGAAACCCGGGGTGCATGGGGGTGTCTCCCTTTTCATAGTCTGAGAACTGCTTATAGGGGAATTTAGCAGTTGAAGCGTAAGAAGAGAGATTTTAAAACCAAAACCATGGCTGACATTTTTCGGACAGTTCTTACCATCCGAATCTTTTCTCAGACTACTTCTTTCATCATCCAGAGACACCCCTATGCACCCCCTTCCATTCCCTTTCTTACCTATCATGTGAGATAGGAAAAAGTCTTCTCTCTCTTATAGTCATACAGTTCGCCCTTCCCCTGAATACTGGGCACAAAGGAAAGAAAGACCGGATCTGCATAATAGTTCCATTCCAAGTCTGCGCAATAGATCAGATGATCCATACGGATCGATTCATACCCTTGACGAGAACATAGATCCGCTTCAATTAGATCCAGAGATCGTAACCCCAGTCTTTCGGTCGAAAGTGCCAGGAGGAAAATACTAAGATATGCCTCATAATTTAAGCCATGATCCGACCCTTTTGCCTTCTCCCCCCGGCTAAGACTCTGCCCCAGATTCGTAAGAGAGGATCTCCATTCTGATTTACTTTTCAGAATAGGAATCTTTTCTCCCGAAAGAAGTGCCCGAAGATCCATTACACTTTCTACGAATGCCCATGCGGCCAGGATAGCCAGTTTAATTGCCTGCTCCAGACTGCCACCGCTGAAAATGCTTAAGACCGCCGCAAAGCTTTCAGCCAAGGCTGTCTTCTCCGGATCCTTCATAAGAGAGATGAAATTCTGTCCTTCTCTTAAGGCAAGGATTCGCATCAAGGTTTCTTTTAAGTTATCCCGATCATTATCTTTGCCGCCGATCAGATATTCACTCCCATAAGATAAAGAACCGTCTTCCTTTGGTTCCAGGCAAAATCCCAAGTTTTTTTTGGCATACTGTTGATATAATCCCCTCTCTACAGGCGACAGTCCTTCCGTCCTTTGATTTCCCTGCTGTAAGATTCGATGAGATACCCGATCTGACAGGTCAATTTTCTTGTCACTGACCGTTTTGCCTTTTGGCATAAGGAGATCCAGAATATCCTTGCTTCGCATTTTCTCTGCAAGACCGATTGGATTTTCGACACCCTTCCATTTCTTCTTCTCTCTTTCCCTCCGCTCCTTTTCTTCCTGGGAAAGTTCCTCCTTTTTGTCGTCGTTCTTCTTTGTTTTCTGCTTTTCGATCTCTTCTAAAGCCTGACTCCCATGCTCGATCAACTGATCCGGAGAATCCGCCGCATTCTGGCCTTCCTCTCTGGAAACGCCCTCTTTCGCTTTGTCGATCAAATCCTCCGGTAAGTCCTCCAACGCTGTCTGTGCTGCCATACGAAGGAAGGGCAGCCCTCCCTGATCTGTCAGAAGTCCGTAATTTTTTATCTGACAGGAATCTGCCTTGATCCGAAGGTAGCTTGTTCCTGTCCACGTCTTTGGATTTCCACATTCCTCCGCATAGGACAAGCCATAATCCGAAAGCATGGCTCCGCTGTCATCCTGATTCGCACAGGTCATATCTACACCAAGGATTCCATAATCTGTCCATAAACAGTCTACAAACCGCGAGAACACGGCATTAGTACTATTTTCCGTGATTCGATCACAGGACCGGTTCAAGGCAAGGATCCTGACTCCCTCTGCCAAGGTAAAGAAAACTGCCATAAGAGAGAGTAAAGTCAGGCAGAAGAAGATGCTTGTTCCTCCCCGGAGGCCTTGTGGCCTTCCGGAATTAAACATTGTTTGCATTTCTCTGGATCTTACTGAAGATATTATCTACCAGGTCATTCAACTGCTCTTTAAAAATCAGAACCAAACCGATAATAACGACCAATATCAATATGACCTCAACCACACCTGCTCCATCTTCTTCCCGAAAGAATCTCTTCACTTCAAGTTTCTTTCCCATTTCTCTGATTGCTTTCATAGGCTCCTCCTTTTTCCAAATCACCTGTCCCATAACTCTCTCAAATCCCCATATCCTTCGCCTTCTATTTTCTATTTCATAACTCCCTGATTCTTTTATCCCCCAAACATCCCTGTTTGGATCCCATACATTGCCGGGAATATCAAAATGGCCAATACGACCCCCATGAGAAGCATCATAGGCAGTAAGAGTCGGGTTGAAATCTTCTCACCCTCCGAACGAACCCGATTCTTCGACTCTTCTCTGGCCTCTCTGGCTTCTCGCTCCAAATGCAAAAGGAGGTCCCCCGTACCTCTCGCCAGATTCTGCGTCAGAAGCAGGGACAGCTTACGAAAACTTCTTTCCCCTGCCCGGCTTCCCATATGCTCATAAGCTTTCTGTTCCCCGGTTCCGGACTCCATTTCCCGAATGGTCATAAGGAGAAGCTCGTAGCCCGGACGTTTTTCTTTTCCCTTCTCCCGACCTGCCAGATAAGTCCGGCCGATCCGTTCCATTGCTCCCCTGGTCGTGATGCCGGATTGTACATAGAGAAAGAGCATGTTTAATATTCCCGGATAATCTTCTCTCATCGCTTCGAGATACTGATCTTTTCTCCTCTTTTTTTCTGCCATCCCGGCAAAAGTCAGTGCGAAGGCAGTAATGAAACCAAGAATGGATAGATTTCTCCCCCTGCCACTGTCTTTTGCATACCAAAAAACCTTCTGTTTTCCCGCTTTCAATGGCAGTTTCATTTTTTTCTGATCCGAAGATTTACCCTCTGCATCCGACCAGGCCTGATCCAAAATTTTACGAAGTCCTTCTGTCTCCCCCGGATCCGCCGGATAAAGAACCAAAGGATACTCCAAAGTCACTTTCGTCTCCTGGCAGGTCAACTCCACCTGACCGATGACCTCCGTCTTTTCTATACCTGCATTCAGAACCGTCCCGTCATTTTTGATGAGATCCTTCGGTTCAAATCTCCAGCTTGCCGCAACCCAGCCGTCCACATAGGAGGATTGTGGTTTCAAATCCCTTTCAACCTTCGACAGGCTCTTATTCTCCCCCGCCAGCGAAGTATCTATTTCTTTTTCTGCCTGGCTGAACTTCTTTTGGATCTCAGCGGAAGAAAGTCTTCTTTCTGCCGTTTTCCCTTCGTAAGTCAGTCTCTTTTTTCCACTCTTGACGGTAAATTCATAGGTTTTCGCGCCTTCTCCATATTCCGGTCGTTTGACCGTATCCTCTGCCAAAAAATGGCTGTGAATCAGATCTCCCACGGAAAGCACAAGTCCCAGGCATTCGATCAAAAGCAGAACCCGCACCAATTTCTTCGGCAGCGGACTGCCCCTGGTCTTCTGCCAATGCAGAAAACCGGCCAGACCTGCCAGACATAACAATGAAACAATCATAACTTCTCCCCCTTAATTCTTTCGGTTTTCCTTTTCTTTGAACTCCTGATAGATCCCTTTCCCTCGATCTTTGATTTTCTCTTCGCCCCGATCAAAATTTTCACAGCCCGCCTTTACATTCTTGCCGACTGAATCATTCTTCGTCCCAGAAATACCGCCAAAAGATAGATGAAAAGACAGATCGTCATGACCGTGACCCCAGCCGGATTGTGATAAGAAGCCTGTAAAAACTCCGGCGATGCCAGAGAAATATAGACCAGGATCCCAGTCGGCATGATACTCATGATTTTAAGCTCCAGTTTTTTGTCCGCTATAACCGCTTCTATCTCCTGGCAAAGTTCCAGATTCTCACCAATGGAAATGGCGGTCTTTCTGATATTCATTCCATAATCTCCACCCAGCCTTTTGGCAAAAGCGAAGATCTCAGCAAATCCCCGGACTTCCGTATAAGGCCACTTTTCTGCAAATTGGAGAAAAGCCTTTTCTACAGGCTGATTCAGGCCTACCCTCCGGTTTAACTGCCTAAGATCCTCCTGAAATACCGTGCCTTCCGGATAGAGTTCTAAGAGTTCTCCTTCTGCCTGAGCAAAAGAGCGCTCAATCGAATAGCCGCCACTTAATGATGTGGCAAGGATATTCAAAAGTTCCCGAAATTGCCGATGAAACTCTTCCTCTCTTTCCGTTTCTTTATCCTGTCGGATCCGCCTATGATTTAAAAAGGAGATCGGAAGAATTAAAATCAGACCAAAGAAAGATCGATAAAACAGGAAAGCAAAAAGGATACTGACAAAAAGATCTTCGGAAACTTCGATCACCAGGTTACGAAGCCGGCTCTTTTCATCTTTTCTATGTGAATCAGTTCCCCGTCTTTCTCCCATTGATAGGCCTCCCCTTCCTCCCGGTCTTCCTTCAGACGATAGAGCCGGTTCAGCCGGATCTCTCCATCTTCCATGCCGTCCACTTCCGAAATTTCTACAAGTCTTCGGCTTTTATCTCTTAAGCGGGCCAAGTGAATGATGATATCAATCCCGGCAGCAATCTGCTGACGAACAGCGGCAAGCGGGAGATCTGCCTGTCCTCCCATCAGAATCATGACCTCCAGACGGGACAGCATATCCCTGGCAGAATTCGCATGACCGGTACTTAACGATCCGGGATGTCTTGTATTCGCATCTTGACAACACCTACAACAAGGTATTTCTTACTTCATTCACATACCCTAAATCCATTCATTCAAGGAGAAATCCCTACCAAACAGTAGAGGTAACAGTTAACTGCTATCTCCGTACTGAGAAGGAGGGATAAGAAATGACATGCTCAACAGCACAGCGGATCGAAATTCCGCAGGAAGAGACGCGCATAAAAAAATTCCCTGCCCCGGCGGCCACCGGTTCGGCAGAGAACTTATCTATCACAACTCAAATTGTAACGGATGAACAAAGCAATGTCAATCCATGCGTTTTGCCACCGCACGAACAGGAAATCTTCGAAGCGACTCCGTGGAAAATCGGAAACACAGGCAAGACGCAGAAGTACGATTATAATAACGATTTCAAAATGTATTACAGGCTCGTTGATACGTCAAAAAAACTCTTCTCTAAAAAAAGAAGAGTCGAAAATCGCCCTGAAAGCCTTGATTTTAGCGGGGGTCGAAACGATACTATGGGGTGCCCATCGTTACGGTTCGACCCCGACCCCGCGAGTTCTGACGCTACGAATTTATCGATCTTCTCAAATCTGCCGTCGGTTCAGGCCGCCAGAAAGAAAAAGTCTCGACTCAATATTGCTTACGACTGTGAATACAAGCGAGTTGCTGGTTCCGAATATCGTTTGATTACGAGTTACCAGTTTGCTGTCTATCTTCCGGATGGAAAAACCGTTCTTGAGGTCGTTTTTCGATCACTTCGTTACGATGTGAAGAATCGACTTTATCTACGAACCTGCATCGGAGCGATTCTCAGTCTGCTCATCTCGATGAAAGCAATAGATGTCATAACCGTTACGCGCAATGCAACTTGCCGATGGTTTCGGGACGAAAAGATTCCTTTCTTTGATGGTTCTGAAGCTTCATACAACATCCAGAATGGATTCGATAATATCAACACGGCGATGGTCTTTGAGTCAGAGAACTCGAACCCACTTGTTGTCGTTGATAAGTCAGCTCTCAAAGCAAACGATGTTTCGGAATTCAAAAAGAACGGTATTCCGTTGGATATTGCAATCGTTTGCCATTCAGGAGTAGTGGATCTTCCTGCTTTCAAAGATGACCTGTTCGCGTTCCGCAAGAAGAAGGGAAACATCATCCCTTATCTGAAATCGATGCAGGGAGGCCTTACAAGTTTTTCTCCCTATTACATAAGCATTCCGACCGCAACAAAATACTGGAAATTCTTCCCGGTTAACGTCCTTTTTCGAGACACCATGTGTTATGCACCCGCAGACAGGAAATCACTCGCTAAACTCGGTGAATGTGTGGGTGTACCGAAGATTGTTCTTCCGAAAGGTGCGATCGGTAATATGGATCAATACATGGAAAAATGTCTCAATGATTATATGGCTTATGCCGCTCAGGATGCCCTTGTAACGTTGATGTACGGATCCCGTCTTTGGGGTGTAAACAAGGATTGGCCTGTTACGGTGACTTCTGGCGCGTGTTATGCGATGAAGGAAAGCATTGCGAAATATCTTAACATAAACATCTCGCACGATAGACATGGAAAGCTTAAAAACGCAGAATTTGACCGCATCTACAGAGGGTACAAAACGGTAAATAAAGGGAAGGTTAGTGATTCTGTCGGTCTCCGTAACATGACAAATATGGAAGCGGTGTCTTATGAAGCAAAACAGCTTCACGACTTTGCGGCCGCTTCTTATGCTGGTGGGTTCAACACCTGTTCCATACCGGGCGTATTCCTTAATCATTATACTTACGATTTCGACCTCGAAAGCGCCTATCCGACCGCCATGTGTCTTGTCTTTGACATTGACTTTGAAAATCCGATTGAGCGTGAATTTAAGGACGAAGATCTCACTATTCAGGCGTTTCGTACTCCTGTCGATCCACTCTTCTGCCTTGTCGATTTTGAATTTCCCAGAAAAGTGAAATATCCATGCATCGCGATCCATGAGGAAGGTAGCATCATTTTTCCGCGAAAGGCTCAAGCTGTATACGCCTCCGGTCCATCTCTTTACCTTGCTCTGAAACTCGGTGCAAAGATCCATGTTCGTCATGGCTATATGACACGCATCAAGAGGACAAAAGACCACCGTCCATCCATGTCGCTCCGTTTTGCCTGCAAGCAGATGGTACAAGACCGCGCTGTAGCAAAAAAGACTTACGGGACAGGATCTATTGAGGAACTTCTCTGCAAGCTCTTTGTGAGCGGATCATACGGGAAGATTGCTCAAGACGTCATCGAAAAGAGAACGTGGAATGGCTGGAAGGAAGCCATGGAGGACATCGGATTTTCCGCAATTACTTCTCCAGAACGCGCTGCCATGATAACCGATATTGTCCGCTGTATGTTAATAGGCACGATGAATCAGCTTGCGAACGAAGGAAAGAACACATTCTCCGTTACAACTGACGGATTCATCACAGATGCCACACTCGAAGAAGCAAACTCTGTAGACTGCTTTGGTTTCCGGAAACTCTTTGAGCAGGCGAGAATCTGGCTTACGAACGGTGATCCGACCATCTGGGCTGTAAAACATGAACAGGGTACGCTAATTAACCCAACGACGCGATGCAACATTGGTTTAGATGTTCCATTCGGTAAAAAGGGTGTCCTTGCTCACGGTGGTGTTAAGACTTTCCATTCGGAATATAAGTATGAATGTAGCAAAGAATCTGTCACGGCCTATGTTGACAGTATCGCTGACGATGATGATTTTGGCGGATTGGATTACAAAGATAGTCCTGCCGATAAGCATCGGATGTCCGAACTCATTCTGAAAAGGACACATAGAGTCCTGTATGTTTCCCGTGAGTTTCCAAACGTCCGTGACCTAGGCTCCAGCGGAACGATGAAGGACTTCCAAACGTTCTGTAAGGGACATCAAGTAAGGCTCGATTTCGATCTAAAGAGAAAGCCAGTCCGTAAGTCTATTCACGATGTTTCGGGAGTAATCGATGGAATCTCTTTTACTCACTCAGTATTTGATACAGAGCCCTTCGACACCATCGAAGAATACAGGGTGTATCGGGACGTGAATAAATCCTTTAGTTGCCTCCGAACAGAGAGTGATTGGGAAAAATTCTATCTGAAAATGAATGACCATAAGGACGGATATAAACGCCATGCACCGGACGAATGGACAAAACTCGTTTCTGTTATTCAGGGCTATCGGTTCGGTTTATGGAAATTGCCCGAACTTGAAGCCTGTAGGAATAAGAACGGTTCAATGGACGTTAAGAAAGTAGTTGCAGCGATAAACACTCACAATCATACAAACCGAGTTTTCAATGAAAGTGCTTGGAAGAACGCGAGAAAACCGGAACGTGCTTCACAGATGCTCCCGGAAGAACTGCTCAAAAATCTGCTTAAAGAATTCCAGTATGAACCGATTGTCTGCGCAGAAGAAACGCAAGAAGCAGACACCGATTTAATAGAGTCAGTGATGTAAGAAAGGACACAGCTATGAATAACGAGAACACCACAACAGTAACAGAAATGGAAGTTACGGACAACACAACGTCCGGAACTTCAGATGTCAGGGAGGCATCCAAGGGCGTTGATCGAACCGGTTTTAAGTACTCCTCTGAGGCGTTCAAAAATCTCCCTCGCGAAAAGCAAAGACAGTTATTTGACACTTACCTTCTCCATACTCCATCAAAGGACTTCGATGCTGACCAGATGTTCCAGTTCTCTCGGTCGAAGCTTTCTTCGCTCCTTGATGAACTTGGTTTTGAAGAAGGAATCATCGACCGACATCCCAATGATTCATCAGCCACGCCCGAAACCATTATCTACATCGATCACGGCCGTCGCGAAAATACGGTCGAAAAGAAGCTGACGCTTTCAGAAGAAACAGCCAAGGGAATTGAAAAGCTTTTCGCCGGACTCTCCAACATAGAGAAATCTAAGGCAATAGATGCGGTGTTTTCCGAGACAATAAGAAATCTCTTAGCAAAAAAGGAACACGGTACCTTCCACGTCGAATACCGCCCATGCGAAAAGGAACGACTCATCTGAAGCTGTTCCATACCAGTCGCCCGATAAGTCAATAGTACGGACAGAGATTCGTCCGAAAGGCATCGTTCTTCGGACGAGCCAACGGGTGTACTATTTACTACTTTTTACGCACTTCCGGTTCACGAGAATCAGAGCCATAGCAGAACTTACAATGCAAAAGTGCAGAGCTTGGAACGAAGTGACAAGCTCTAACTTGCCTTAGAGCTTACGGAGACGGGCAGAAACGGTCGGTAACGACACGAACTCTATATATATAGGGATTTGCAATCTCTATAGAGATGAACCCATAACGAAACAGATACCAAGGAGGTATTCGCCATGCCAAATATGAAATGGTATTCCGCTTCTGGCATCATGGCCGTATTTAGCGAAGCAATCAGGAAGATTCCGGGATACAACGAATATACGGCTGATAAAGAAGTCAAAGCTAACATCGACCTTTCAAAGACAAAGGACAACATCGCCATTGCAATCAACCCGTGCATGCTCACGCGCGGAAAGCATTGGAAGAAAGACAGTCAAGGCATCGCTGACCGCTATAAATCGTTAACAGGAAAAACAATGCGAAAAGACGCTGCGTTGGGCAGTATCATCTTCACTCTTCCGAGATCTTATCTCGCAAAGCATGATGTCAGATTGTCCGAGGCAGAGTACACAGCCTTGCAAAAATATAATGAGGCCGATGACGGTCATGCAGGATTGTTGAACGATCACGACAGAGAGCTTGCCGAAGCGGCGATTGAGAAGCTGACGCATATCGAGTGGTCAGCCGCTGAGAAGGCATCGATCCAAGAGTACTTCGAGAAGGCCGCCGATGCACTCTGTACCGTGTGCGGGATTAAGCATAACGATGTTCTCTATGCCGTTGTCCATATGGATGAGAGCTACCCGCACATGCATTTTGCGTTTCAGCCAATGGAATATGGAAAAGCGACCTTCGATGCAGCCGTAGAAAAATATCATACGGACATCTTTACGTCCGGACAAAAGAAAACTAAGGGAACGCCGACCGTGACGATAAACAATATTACCGTTCCCATCTATAAGGGCGAAAAGTGGATTGGTCTGACCGGATATACGCCCCAAAAAGACGAAAAACCTTCCGGATGCGGCAGAGAGCGCTTCAAGATGCGATTTCTTCAAGGTCTGAACAAAGCT
>JAQXPG010000045.1 GCA_029100405.1 Lachnospiraceae bacterium
CGAACTTCATGGATATATTCCTCCCGATCTCTGTAATGATCATCCATATAACGTCCGGCAATGGACCAAAG
Organism: Lachnospiraceae bacterium; assembly: GCA_029100405.1. Taxonomy (GTDB): domain Bacteria; phylum Bacillota; class Clostridia; order Lachnospirales; family Lachnospiraceae; genus Lachnocurva. The sequence goes on from JAQXPG010000045.1 coordinate 72, forward strand.
GCTGTCTCCGGATTCTATTTCAATCGAAGTATAGTATTTATAATCCGGAGTTGACTCTTCTGCTTTTGCCATACGAAATCTTCCTGCAAACAAGATGCCGGTAATGAATACAGCAGAAAATATGGCCAGAAGTATCATCAGTTTCTTTTCGACCTGCTTTGTCTTCTCTCTATTCCTATCATTCATGACAGAACCTCCCATAAATGTTTCAAACGAATTTTCCAAACAAATGTTTCGAACTTCTGTTCGATATGATAGTAGCATCAGAACAAATGTTTGTCAATAAGATTCGAACATATTTTCGGTTTCTACTTTCTTCAGACCTTTCTCATACTTTAAAACTTTATCTGTTATACTTAGAAAGTAAGGAAAAGGCCTTTCCATTTTTTCGGAGGTAAACTATGGAAGAAGAAAAAGAATTATTCCGCATTGGAGAGATCTCAAAACTTTTCCAAATAGGGGTTGATTCCATCCGTTATTATGAAAAAGTGGGCCTTCTGCATCCGGTCAGAAGCCGTGAGAGTAATTACAGACTCTATACCCTTGATGATATCCGTACCATGAATACCATCCGTGAACTGCTTGAAATCGGTTTTTCAACGGAGGAAATCCTGGACTTTGAAACAGACCGAAATATTAGTCATGTCCTATCTATGCTGGAAAAGGAAAAGGATGTGATCGATGAAAAGATCCGTCATCTTAAAAATATCCGGACAAATATCAATTCAAGGCTTCGCTCGATCAATGAATCTCTCAAGATCGATACTTCAGGAGAGATCCGCCTTCTGGATCTTCCGGATAGAAAGTGTCTCATGATCACGGATGAAAATATGCCGGATAATGAGATCAATTACAGGCTTGCAGAATTCACCAGCAGCTCCAGCCAGAAAGTCACAACGATCGGAGCCTGTGACTGCTACATCCTCGACACCTCAGAATACAGAGAAGAAGCCGATCATACTCAGGACCTGAACCGGGAGGGACAAGGAGACAGAGACTCGATTTCCATAGATCCTGACCATCAAAAAACAGACGACTTTCCCACGAAAGCCGTCTTCTTCTACTCGGATTATTCAGATTATAAGAGTAATTTTCTTCTTTCCAAGGGTCAGTATTTATCTCTTTCCTATCGCGGCAGTTTCCGGCAAACCAAAAAATATTATCCAAAGATGCTGGAATACTGTCGCAATCATGCTCTGACCCCCGCTGGAGATCTGATAGAATTCTGTCATATTGACCGCTATGAGACGTCAGATGTTTCCGAATATCTCACAGAACTTGAGCTTCCTGTGAAATGCAATCAAACTTCATAGAACCTCTCATATCGAAGAGGTTTGATATCACAGATCGGTTCCTCTCCTACTACGGTCTGCGCAATGATATAAGCTACAGCGGGAGCAGTTCCAAATCCATGCCCGTTGAAACCGCAGGCAAGCACCAGTCCATCTGCCTCTTTCGGACGGCCGAGGACACAGACTCCGTCTTTTGTCATATCAAGGATACCGGACCAGCTGCGGACGATCTTCGCCTTTGCCAGAGCCGGGATCCAACCCTCAATGGCTCTGCAGCTCGCGCCTAAAGTCGCAGGATGCTGCATACTCATATCGTTCGGATCTTTGACATCCATAAATTCTTCCAGACCGGACTCCGAACCGAAAACAAAGGATCCATGTTTGGTCTGATGACCATAGAAATCTGCAGCTGCTGTTCCAAGCATCTGTGGAAACATTTCCGGTTCCATTTCTGTAACCAAAGCACAGTCAACCAAAGCAGTCATCGGAATATCCAGACCGATCGATTGAATGATCCTTCTGGAATCGTAACCTGCTGCTGTTACAATATCACCGGCTTCTAAGATCGTCCCATCCTTTAAGATGACCTTTCTTACCCTGCCTCTGACCCTTTCCAAGGCTTCTACCTTAGCACCGGTAAGAAAATGAACCCCAAGTTCAATGTCCTTCAGATAATAAGCCAGGGTTGCAACCAATGGATTTGCATGACCGTCCGTCGGACAGAAACTGGCTCCCATGACATCCTCAGACATATAGGGGCTGATCTCTCTTACCTCATCTCCCGAGATCATGTCCAGTTTCAGACCACCAGCCGCACAACTGTCAGCCAAAGCCTGAAGTTTCTTCATATGAGCTTCTGTTTTTCCGAGACGGAGATTTCCCTTCTGGGTATATTCAACATCTCTTCCAAGTTCTTCGGAAAGAGTCGGCCAGAATTTTTGCACTGCCGTCATCGCAATTGGAAGCTCTCTCGGATCCCGGCCGGACTGACGAACACCGCCGCCATTTCGGCTGGATCCTCCGTGTCCGATCGAATCGCTGCCCTCAAGAACGATGATGTCTTTCACTCCAAGTTTGGTCAGATAATAAGCCGTGGCGCAGCCTACGATACCGCCACCTATAATGATCACGTCCGCTGACTTTTTCATTGCAAGCCTCCTTTCACAGCATCTTCCTTAAGCCCCCGGTCATTACCGCCGACACCCATATCAACAGGCCGCATTGGAGTACGAGCTGTTGCAAGTACAACATCATTGGGCTTCATATGGAGTTCCTTCGCCACCAGTCTTCTTGTCAGACTGCCGCAAGTCTGTCCCTGACAGAGTCCCATACCGCAGCGAAGAAGCCTTCTCAATTCCTCGATCGTTGTGATCCCGCTATGGAGGGCCTGACGGATCTCTCCCTTTGTCACTTCCTCACAACGGCAGACCAGAAGATCGTCATCCTCTTCCGGTACGTAGGGTCCGATCTCTCTTAATTTTTCTTCAATGTCAAGCATATTTCTTCCTCCTGTCACTTTTGGCTGTAAAATCTGGCGCGATCGATATACTCCATCGCTACCTTCATCGTAACCAGGTTGGTCCCGTCAAAGGCTTTGGCCGACCGGACATTGGTAATTTCCGCAGGGCAGATCTTCTCTCCGCTTCTGGAAAGTCCAAAACCCCGGTCTCCCTTTTTCGGAAGAGGTAAAAACTCATAAGGAATGGTCACTTCGCCAAAGCCCGGTTCCGTATTTTCAGCAACCAGGAAGATAGCCTGTCCGCTGCAGCTTGCTACACACATACCACAATTGATGCAGGAGCTGTTGTCAACGGAGATTGGCAGGGATGTAATATTATCTCCAATGGAAATACAACCCTTCTTACAAGCATCTTGACATGGATTACATGGAATGTTCTGCGTACATTCAATGACCGGATGCACCTTGACTTCTCTCCGGAATCCGGGGAATCTCTCGATTTCATCATCGGAAATATAGCCCTTGCTTAAGAGACTTTCTGAAACCGGGATGCCTTCTTCCGTTTTTTCGATCTTCTTACCCCGATTCTGTGGAGCAAACATTCCCTGTCTTAAAGAATCCAGGGACTTTTCCAGCTCTGCTTCCCTCTTCTCTCTTCGATCCGAATCTATATAGCCCAGGAATTCTGCAATAGCAGCTCCGCTCATTCGGCCTTCGATCATAGCTGAGGATGCTTCCTCAATACCGGCTACATCACCGGCTGCATAGATCCCCGGGATCGAAGTAGCTCCGGTCTCATCGCACTTGGGAACAAAGCCGCCGGAAGAATGATCCATCTCGATTCCATCCATCTTTAACAGCTGTGCCATTGGAGACAGACCGACTGCAACGCAGACCGTATCGACATCAAAGTGTTTTTCTGTACCTGGTATGAATTGAAAATGGCTGTCCACTTCTGCAATGGTCACACCGGTCACACAGTCTTTTCCTTCCACCTCTTTGATGGTATGGGACAGGTAGAAGGGAACTCCGGTACGGGCAACTTTTGCTGCATGAACACCATATCCGCCGATCCTTGGAGCTGCATCTGCCAAAGCTACAACCTCACATCCTGCCTGCAAGAGCTGAAAAGAAACGACAAGCCCTACATTTCCTGTACCAAGCATAAGGATCCGATTGCCGGGCTTGATATGATGCAGATTCATCATGGTCTGAGCGGCTCCGGCTCCAATGACTCCCGGAAGAGTCCAACCGCGAAAATTGACCATATTCTCGGCTGCTCCGGTAGCAACCAGAATCGCATCGCCCTTATAGTGGCGGACCTCATTTCCTTCTTGTACCAGGACTTCCTTTTCCGGATAGAGACCTATGACGGTTGCATTCAAAACGACCTCAACGCCGGCCTCTTCGGCCTCTTTTAAGAGATCCTGGCCGATCCGGAATCCCCGGATCTTTGCCTTATGCTCCTTCGATCCGAAAAACTTATGGATCTGCTTAAAAAGTTGTCCGCCGGGGGCTGCATTTTCATCAAATACGGTTACCTGCACACCGGCCTTACTCGCTTCTATCGCTGCTGACAGTCCTGCAGGACCGGCACCGACTACGATCAATTCTTTCTTTATTACTTCCATCGCGAACTCTCCTTAATCTCTCACTTCCAGAGGTTTTACGCCATCCTGTGTCTGTACTTTCATGCCTTCTCTTAACGGTGTGATACAGGTCCTGACATTAGGCTGTCCGTCCACAACCATAACGCAGTCTGTGCATCTGCCGATAGCACAGAAAACACCCCGCGGCTCGTGCCTTTTTTTTGTATAACGATGGATCATAATACCGTTCACTCTTAAAGCTGCAGCAATCGGTTCTCCTTCATAACCCTGAAGGGTCTTCCCGTCATAAGTAAAGCTTACTAATTTTCCCTCCGGGGTCTCCCCCAGGATGGGATGATTCTTAATTCTATCCATAGTCCTGCCTCGATTCTCTACCGTTTTCTTCTGTTCTCTATTTCATAAACTGCTTGCAGTGACAACAGTGCTTTTTACACTGTAAGCATAAAGTCACTTCCAAATACCACGATATTTCCGAATTCCATAATAGAGAGGATTCTCCATCGCCAGAACTTTTTCCATCGGAACCGCCTTAAACAGCGGAATATGCATACGGAAACGGATCCAGAAGATCGAATAAATGAACAAAATACCCGTGATAATTGCCGTGACCAGAAGGATCTGATTCCGCTCCATCGGATCGGTTGAAATATTCGCTATCATAAAGATGATGCTTGCGATACTGATACAGGGAAGAAGGGGGCCAAATGGCACCTTGAAATTTCTCGGCGCTTTTGGCAGCCTGTGCCTGAAAACCAGAACATCGATATTTGCTACTGCATAAGAAGCCATCCAGAAAACGGATCCCACCTGGATCAAAAAGCTGATCTGAGAGGAATTCCGCCCTAGAAGAGCACAGAACATAATACCGATCGTAATGAGCCAGCAACCGATAAAAGGGACCTGTTTCTTATTGGTTTTCCCAAAAAACTGGGGCATCAGATTTGAATGACTCATACCTGCGAAGATGGAAGACAGGCCTTGCACCGTGGAGTTTTGAGTACTGACAACCGCAAGTCCCGACACCAGGCACATCCAGATCTTGCCCGGCTTTCCGAAAAGGCTCTCTCCATAGAGCATATGTGGTGCAGCGGAATTCATAAGATCTTTCCAGGTCGTATAATTATGAAAGCCGAAGATCATAATGATCTGTACGATACAGATCAGTCCCAGTCCGAGAAACATTCCCAGAGGAACATTCCTTTTTGCATTCTTTACATCCTTCGAAATCGGGATGGCATATTCTGCTCCGATAAAGAGCCAGAAAGCGATCGCCGTAAGCGAAATGATACTGAGCGGTGTCTGCTGACCTACGACCATTGGCTGATGGATTACTTTTCCGCTTCCAAGTTTCAAGCTTCCTATGATCCCCATGACCAGCATGGATCCAAGCATCAGATAACTGACCAGATCCTGAATTTTTGCGAACATATCGACCCCATGAAGATTCGCGATCAAAATGATGACCGATGCAATGGCAACCCAGAAATAATCAGGAATTGGAAGATGCAAAACCGATCCCATTGCATAAGCAAAAATCGATGCTTCAACACCACAAGATAAGATATTTGATACCATATATCCGCCGACCATTAAGACAATGGTAGGAATGGGGCCGATGCCTGCCAGGGTATATTGAGCCAGGCCACCGGTCACATTAGGCATCAAAGAATTCAATTCTGCCAGAGAAGCCATCGTAAGCATATTGAAGCAGCAGGCAATGATCATAGCAGGGATAAATAAGACCCCAGCCTGTCCGGCACCCTGGCCCAGCTGAACCAGGGTACTCGTTGCAATTACAAGGCCCACGGAAACAGATATGACATTTCTTAGTCCCAGTTTCTTTTCATCCATAATCTTTTTCCTTTTTCTAAAAAGACTTTACAAAGCGTCTTTTCCCTCATCTCCGGTCCGGATCCGGATCGCGTTATCCAGACTGTATACAAAGATTTTTCCATCTCCGATATGTCCGGTATAGAGAGCCTTCAGGAGTTCATCTGTGATTTCTTTGACCCGCTTTGTATCTACAACGACGGCGACCTGAATCTTCGGCAAAAGCTCCATTTCCTCATGTTCTTCGACTTCATATTCTTTCGTTCCCTTTTCTACGCCACAGCCCAAGACCTGCGTAATGGTCATGCCTCCGACATTCAATTCCGAAAGCCTTTTCTTGATGGGATTAAATTTGGACATATCACAAATCACTTCGATCTTACTGAGTTCTGCCATAGCCTTTTCCTCCAGCCTTACTGACAAAATGAATCTTCCTTGGAAAAATGAATTAAGCCATCTCAGGTACATCCCAGAGATTCAATTTCACGCCAATTCCTTCCTTCAAAGCTCTCCGATACACAGAGCAGCCCCAGGCGACATCCTCTACCGGCATTCCGCCGACAGAATATACAATGACCTCATCATCCGACTGTCTGCCGGGAGCCTTGCCTTCGATAATATCTGTGATCTCTGTGATGTCAGAAAGCTTGTTTTTACCCTCATGAACGAGATCTGTAAACTTGCATCCGATGATCCCCATCTTCGGATAGGTCGGATAGGGATATTCATTTGCCCAGGCTTCATAGAGCTTGTAATTGTCTACAACAAAACGGCAGCCGGACAGGTAATCGTCATCGAATCTGGCCGCTGAGGGCATGGAAATAAAGGCTCCGGGCTTGATCCAGTCTCCGCTGATATAAGGATAAGTCTCTACGACCTTCGGATCGTCATCCGTCTTGGCAGTCGTTGTAAAGGCGATCACATCCGCTCCCCGGATCGCTTCTTCCTCTGTATCACAGACTTTGATCTCATCAAATTGAGGAAATTCCTTCTGAACGAAAGCGACAAAAGAATCGATGGACTTTTTGCCCCGTCCTTTGATTTGAACCCGATGAAGCTTGGGGCAGGTGGCTGCAAAAGCTGCCAGACTGGTCTTTCCCATAACACCGGGGCCGATGATTGCTGCTGTTTCGGAATCCTTTCTGGCCAAATACTTGGCTCCGACACCGGGAATGCCACCGGTCCTGTATGCGGAAAGAAGATTGGCTGACATAAATGCTAAGGGTGCGCCGGTGTCCTTGTCATTCAAAACCATCATCAGGATAGATCTCGGAAGTCCTTTCTCCTTATTTTCCACATTCGAACCGTACCACTTGACACCGGCCATCTGGTATTTTCCGCCCAGGTATGCCGGCATTGCCATGAAACGGCGGTCCTGGGTATTTTTCGGCATGCCCGGAAACTTCGGATGGTCCGGGAAAGTGACCATGCAGCCATGAGAGTTATGATTCTCACCGCCCATCATATAATCGCCGGCTTTTAATAACTTCAGCATGTCTTCCATTGACTCGATGCAGGCCGGCATATCTTTAACTCCGGCCTTGATCATATCCGGTTCACTCAGATATAAAAAATCGATCCTGGTATCCATTCGATCCTCCTTCTCTGCTATGCTTGTTAGGAAATGAGCCTTTCTGACTGATCCCTTGTTACAATACTTCCTGAAACAAAAAGAAGGCGCCATCCCAACCTGGAATGGCGCCTTTGCCTTGATGTTCTTTCCTATACTCTGAACCCTGGCATTATACCAGAGTCAACCTATATCTTTCATTTTCTTGTTTTCTGATATTTATTTTAGCGAACATATTTTCAGAATATATGTTTGTCTTCTTTCAGACACTATGGTAAACTGAAATAAATATAGAAAAATGGAGGCCAATCATGGCATACGGAAAAATTACGGAAAAGCAGCAGGAGATCTTAGACTTCTTAAAAAATGAGATCCTCAGCAAGGGATATCCGCCCTCTGTGCGGGAGATCTGTGAAGCCGTACATCTGAAATCCACCTCTTCTGTCTTTTCTCATCTGGAAAAATTGGAAAAAAACGGCTATATCCGCCGCGATCCGACAAAACCACGTGCCATCGAGATCATCGATGACAATTTTAATCTGACGAGACGGGAAGTCGTCAATGTTCCTTTGGTCGGACAGGTGGCCGCAGGCCAGCCCATCCTTGCAACGCAAAATATCGAGAATTACTTCCCGATCCCGACAGAGTTTATGCCAAATCAGCAGTCTTTTTTGCTTCGTGTCCGGGGAGAATCCATGATCAATGTCGGCATCTTTGACGGAGATCTGATTCTCGTAAAAAAGCAGCCCACTTGTGAAAATGGAGATATTGTAGTTGCTCTGGTGGAGGATTCCGCAACAGTCAAGCGTTTCTATCGCGAGAAGGACCATATCCGTTTACAGCCGGAAAATGACAACATGGATCCCATTATCGTAGCGGACTGCCAGATCATCGGCAAAGTCTTCGGTGTCTTTCGATTCTTTTAAAAGAGCTCTCTTTTAAAAGAACTCTCTTTTAACAAGTCACTTCTTTTCCATCTCTCCAGATCCGGTCCAAATCGTAGAAGAGACGGTCTTCTTTTGAGAAAATATGGACAATAATATTGCCATAATCCATAAGGATCCAGGAGGAAGCCCGATTCCCTTCTACCGATTTCTGATGATGGCCGTTTTGATACATCACCTCATCGACAGCATCTTCCATGGCTTGAAGCTGATTGGCATTACTGCCGCTTGCAATGACAAAATAATCTCCGATCGTTGTGATCTCACGGATATCCAGAATGCGGATATCTTCTGCCTTCTTATCTTCGAGGGCAGCACGGATCCTCTTTAAAAGGTCCAGGTCTTCTTTTAATATTTCACTCATACTCTTCTCCTATTCTTCCACAGCATCATTGGATCTTGCTGTAGAACTCATAAGTTGCTTCGGTCGTCCGGTCGATATTCTGGCCCCGCTCTTTGAGATAATCCAAGGTATCTTTCAGGATCTTAGCACAGGTCTGATCCAGATCCTCGAAAGCCATGCGGCGAATCTCGGTCAGATTCTTCGCCTTATCCCTTCCCGGCTCAATATAATCAGAAATAAAGACGATCTTATCCAAAAGACTCATATTGGGCATACCGGTCGTATGAACCAGAATGGCATGCAGGACCTCCGGGTCCGTCACCCCATAACGCTCCTTGGCATAGAGAGCGCCCACCTTGGCATGGAGAAGCTGGGGCGATTTTCTCTCCGCTTCCGTCACCGGAATATCATGCTCCATACAGATTTTCAAAAGATTCCCCGCCGACTCGTACTTGGCGCAATCATGGAGAAGGCCAGCAAGAAGTGCTTTCTCCATAGGATACTGATAGTGCATAGAAAGAGCCGCAGCCGTATACATGACACCCATGGTATGCTGATAACGGGAAGGCTTCAGCCTCTTTTTTAAGTCATTTTCTATTTCCGTAATAGTCATTTTCTTCACTTCATAAAAATAATCGATGATCCAGGATATAGGTCAGTTCTTCCGGTGAAAGATAAACCGAAGCGGCATAGGCTTTTAAGGCCATAGGATCCTGAAGCAGGCCTTTTCTCTCATCCCCTGTAAGTGAGTGTAAGCGCGAACGAATCTCGGAAGATGAGGCTCCCAGAGGCTCCATAGGAAGGAGAAGAAAGTCCTGATCATATTTCTTTGCCATAGCTCTGCATTTTTCTTCCAAAGGAAGCGAATTAAAATCCGGATCTTCATTTTCGGATTGATCGGTCTGTTTTCCATCCGTCAGGGGCCGGCCGACCACAGCGATTTTCGCATGCCTTGTGATGATTTCCGGATGCCGCCAGTGGTCAAAATAATTCAATGAATCCTCTCCCATGATGAAATAGAATTGAACATCAGGATGGGAAAGATCCAGTTCCGTCATCGTCTGATAGGAATAGGAAAATGCAGACCGGCGACATTCCAGGTCCTTTAATACCAGGCCCGGTTCGCGAAAGATCAGAAGGCGGATCAATTGCAGCCGATCCTCAGTCGAAATCTCATCCGAGACCTTCTTATAGGGAGGCTTTCCATTTGGAAGGATCCAGACCTGATCCAGAGAAAGCCCTGATCTTGCAGCTTTTGCCATCCTAAGATGTCCCTGATGCATGGGCAGAAAACTACCGCCCAGGATGCCGATTTTTCTCATGGATTCCTTTCTTTTGCCCTTCCCCTATAACCTTTCTTCGTCTCTGGCCTTCCCTATGACCGCCTTAGGACCTTCCTTATTCCGGAAGTACGATCTTCGGTTTCTTTGCCTTCTTGTAAAGAACAATCTTTCGGCCAATGACACGAACAATCTGGGATCTCGTCCGTTCTGCCAGCATTTCGCCCAGATCTTTCGGATCGTCCGCACAGTTCTTCAGGACGGAGACTTTCACCAGTTCTCTGGCCTCTAAAGCTTCCGAAACAGCGGCAACCACTTCCGGAGTCAGGCTGCTTTTGCCAATCTGGAAGATTGCCTGTTCCTTAGCGGCAAGACCGGATAAATACGATCTCTGTTTATTATTCATAGGTTCTCCATTCTTATTTCAGATTATGATTTGAAGTATTCAAAAGCCATATTTCCAACCCAGACGGTGTCACCTTCTTCGCAGCCCTGATCTTCCAGCATCTTATTGATGCCATTCTCATGCAGGAATTTCTGGAAAAAGATAAAGCCCTTCTCCGAATCCAGATTCGTATAACCAAGCATCTTGTCGATCTTTGTTCCTTCTACGACAAAGCTGTTATCCGGCTTCCGATAAACCGAAAGACTTCCTTCGGACAGATCTGCATGATCCGGATCCACTTCCGATGCATAGACCATGGGCTCTCTCGGGAACTGATCCAGCTCCTTTTTCATTGCAAAGAGAAGTTCTTTCAAACCCCGGCCGCTGACTGCGGAAATCGCAAAGACCGGATAGCCTTCTTCCTTAAATGCTTCCTTTACTTTTTCTATGACTTCATCTTTCTGATCCGGAATCAGATCCATTTTATTCAAGGCAATGATCTGTGGTTTTTTTAAGAGATCACCGTCATACTTACCCAGTTCTTCATTGATAGCCTTGATATCTGCGATCGGATCCCTTCCCTCGGCAGAAGCTCCATCGACCAGATGAACCAGGATCTTGGTTCTCTGGATATGCTTCAGAAACTCGTGGCCCAGACCGATTCCATCTGCAGCGCCCTCGATCAGTCCCGGAATATCTGCAATGACGAATTCCGGAATATTAGGATAATTCACTACACCAAGAATGGGATTCAGTGTTGTGAAGTGGTAATTTGCGATCTTCGGCTGCGCATTGGTCACATGAGAAAGAAATGTGGATTTGCCGACATTGGGAAATCCGATCAGACCGACATCTGCAATCACCTTTAATTCGAAGATCACTTCGATGGAACGGGCAGGTCCGCCCGGCTTGGCATACTTCGGAGCCTGCATGGTCGAAGTAGCGAAATGCTGGTTTCCAAGACCACCGACACCTCCGGTCAAAATCGTATATCTCTTCCGATCGCCGGACATATCCATAATGACTTTCCCGGTCTCTGCCTCACGAATGACAGTACCCTCCGGTACTGTCAGGATCAGATCCTGTCCCTTTTTCCCGTGGCAGTTTTTCTTACCGCCTTCTTCTCCATTCTGAGCAGACAATTTATGCACATGGCGATAATCGCTTAAGGTATTTAAGGCGGTGTCTGTTACAATAATGACATCTCCGCCCTTTCCGCCGTCACCGCCATCCGGACCGCCGTCCGGTACATATTTCTCTCGGCGGAAAGAAACATGGCCATTACCGCCCTTTCCGGAACAGAGAATGACCCTGGCTTTATCAGCAAACATAGATATCCTTTCTAACTCCTCTGAGATCTCGAAAAAAAGCCCGACTGATCCGTGATCAGCCGGGCCCATTCAGAAAACCAGTATTAGTTCTCAGAAGCTGCAGGGTATACAGAAGCAACCTTCTTATCCTTACCCTTACGCTCGAAACGAAGAATACCATCGCTGGTTGCAAAAAGGGTATCATCTCCACCCTTCATGACATTCTGACCCGGATGAATCCTGGTTCCGCGCTGACGATAAATGATATTGCCGGCCTTTACGAACTGGCCGTCTGCTCTCTTGGCACCAAGACGCTTGGACTCAGAATCACGTCCGTTCTTGGTGGAACCCATTCCCTTCTTATGAGCGAAAAACTGAAGGTTTAAATTCAACATTGTTCTACCTCCTGAATCGTAAGATTCAAATAACGTTTGCCATAATTGTCTTCGATCGATTGCAAGCCTAAAATCATGGACTCTATTAAAATAACTCCCTCATGCGATAGATCCCGGTCGAAAGTCACCCGGATATAACCGCCTTCCGGATCATTTTCATTCTGAAAAGAATCTTTACTAATGACTTCCAGACTGTTGATCGTGTTAATTACAAGAACGCTGACTGCGGCACAGACAATGTCTTTGCCGAAACTGTCAAACAAAGCATGCCCCTCGCAGCAGATGCCCTTATATTTTCCATGACTTTTATCGACTCTTACTCGGATCATTTCTTCACACGGATTAAGCGTTGATCTTCTCGATCTTCACCTGAGTGAAAGCCTGTCTGTGACCGTTCTTCTTATGATAGCCGGTCTTTGGCTTATACTTGTAAACGATGACCTTCTTGGCCTTACCGTTACGAAGTACAGAACCTTCTACAGTGGCACCGGAAACAACCGGATTGCCGACCTTCATCTCATCTCCGCCGACAAGAAGAACCTGGTCGAAATTGACCTTCTGACCTTCTTCAACATTCAGCTTCTCAACGTTAATGATATCACCTTCAGAAACCTTGTACTGCTTGCCACCAGTCTGAATCACTGCGTACATTGTGGCACCTCCTAAATTCTTTCTCGCTGGATATGGCGCTGTCCGTTATGGGCAGACTTCTAACCTCTCCAAGCGGCATACTCCAGTATATTATCATGTAAATTCAATAAAGTCAACTGACTTATCCGGATCTGTTAGTAAAAGGTCTGCCAGGCCACTAAAACAATGATAGAAATCAAGAACAGGACCACACCGGGATTCACATAGACCGTTCGAAAAATCTGTCCCTTGGGAAGCTCTCTTTCCTGTAAGCTGAAGCGAAGGGAAGCAGCTTCCTTTAAAAGGACCACAAAGCCCAGGACCGCCAGTCCATAATAAGTGATCATATAAATCAAAAAAGCCGAAGGAAGTTCTGTCATTTCTTTTGTTGAAAGGCTGTCAAGACCGCCCAGGAGATATGGAACCAAAACACTGCTGAGGAAATTCACTGCCATGTGTATCGAGATCGAATAGGACAATCTGCCGGTCTTCTCATAGATGGTTCCAAATACCAGGCCCAGCCCAAAGGCGTAGAAGATCTGGTTGAAATTCCCATGAAAGAGGCCAAAGGCAAGAGCGGAAAAGAAAATTGCCGTCTTCTCTCCATAGCATCTCGTCCGATCGATCAGGATCTTTCGAAAAATCACTTCTTCCAGGATCGGGGCAAGGATCACAAGAAAGAGAATTCTGACCCAGACCGGGCCGATCGATGACATCGTCATAACGATCGGGGGCTTCTCATGAATTCCAAAAGGCAAGGTCACAAGGTGAAGGACAAGCTGACCGACCAATGCGCCTAAGACCAGAACAAAGGCAGTAATAGGTATGGCAGCTAAGAACTTTCCAATTCCAAGTGATCTTTTATCCGGTGCTTCTGCTTTTTCCTTTCGGATCAATAGAAGTCCGACGGGAAAACCGATCAAATATTCCGGCAGCATGGATAAGAACCATGCAGACAACTCGTTGTTCAAAAGTGCCGGTGCAAGTTTCTTACAAACAGTTCCGACAAGAAGCTGTGCCAGAACCGTGACCGTGATCATAAGAAAGAGGCCAAGGCCGATCCGGGAAAATGTCTTTCGAACCTTTTTCAGGTCATACGGATAGGATTCCATTGTCGGTTTCGCCAATCGGACTTTTCGGTCTTCCATAACCAGTGGTGTCACAGCAAAGAAGATCGCTGAGATCGTAAGGTTCAAAAGAAAGCATACGATCAGGCCCTCCATCAGATGATCATTGACCAATCCAAGGACAAGAACAACAAGATCCGGCATCATGCCAAAGTAAATAAAAACGATCTGCACCAGCTGCCTTACGGTCTTGTCAATCGACCGGGGAATCGAAGCGTCCAGGAAAGTACTGACCAAGGTGGCATAGAGATCGGTCGACAGCAAAAGTCCCATACCGATGAGAAGCAATAAAGGATCGGGCCAAAAGAGGATCCCAATCAAGATCATAGCCGGCAAAAGGTCCAGAAAACTGTCCACTGTTCCGGCCAGAAGGGAGAAAAAGAGCTTTTTCCACGGACTTTCCGGAATCAGCTGATAGAAAGCCATCCTGGTATCTTGGCCCAGAGGATTGCCGAGAGACCGCCAGAAAACCAGAAGTGTCAGGATCAGAAGGGCAGCTATGGTCCCATTCCGATTCCATTGTGCATGGATCAGATAGCCTCCAATACCAGCCGCCGCCAGATAGGTCAGGCTGGTTTTGGTTACGATGCCATGTCCTCTGCCCTGAAATCTTAAATACATCTCCTTAAAGAAGAAGACGGAGGCACCAAAGCCGTGTCGGATACCCTTTCTCTCGCGATCCGCTTGGGAACGCTTCTTCTTCCTCTTCACGGCAAGCCCATCTCTGGATTCCTGCATTTTTTCCATCTTTTCTGCCAGCTGATCCGTCTTTTCCATGGCAGATTCGTAGAAATCCGCCTTCATATGATAGATCAAAACAAGGAATCCTGCCGTAGCAAGGATGGAAAGCAAGACGAAAAGCGCAGCCATTCGGATATTTCCTGTCATGCTGGAAAGCATTGCACCCTTCAGCCAGCCGTAGATCGGGAACCAGTTACTTCCTCTGCCATTCAGGATCTGATCAAAGGATGCAGCAACAGAGATTCCCTTTCTCTTGGAAGAAAGACAGACCAGTCCCACCAGAACAACTGCCAGAGCAAGTACCCCGGGGCGAAGGTTTCGTTTTACCATTGGTCTATCTTCTGTAAATAAATAGAGGGCGACCTGCAGAAGTTTTGCCAAAGTAAAAACCAGAATCCAGGAAAGAATAAAAAGAGAGCTTCCGATCACACCGGCTTTCACTATTGGTAGGGTCGGAAGAATGAAAAAAGCCAGATAGATCACGAAGAATACCGATAAACCCATACGGGCAAAGAGCCTGAAGATCAGAACCGACTGGGGCTTAAGAGGAGAAGAAAATAAGAGGCTGACATCCGCAGGAAGAAAAATGGTTACGCCGTCCACCTGAAAAATGTAATAGATAATAATAACAAGAATCGCTGCAGACATAGCGAGACGGACAAGCTCTGCCTTTTCCATTCCTGCAGCATCCATAACATGTTCGAAAGCATCACTTGGTTTCTGATTCTGATCGTCTTCTTCCGAAACAGTCTCCTCTGTCACTTCCTGATTTTGTAATTTATCAGCAGCCGTTCCGCCAAGGAAGCCGATCGCTCCGCCCAAAATGGCGCAAACCAGAATAAAGAGAATGACCCAGCTTCGAAACAGTCTCCGAATCTGATTGATCAGAGTATGAATTGCATAGTAACCGAATAGTCTCATTGGTCACCGCCTTCCGTGATCTCAAAGAAGAGCTGCTCCAGACTCTCTCCGTTCTGATCCAGTGCTTCTTTTGTCATATCTGCGGAAAGATGGCCTTCCTTCATGATAAGGACCCGGTCCCAAAGCATGTCCACACTGTCAATGATATGGGTGCTGACCACAACAGTCTTTCCCGCCTGCCTCAGCTCTTCAATGATCTCCTTTAACTTCCGGATTGCATGCGGGTCCAGACCGATCATTGGTTCATCCATTAAAATAAGGTCCGGATCCGGAAGAAGCCCCAGGCAGAGATTTAATTTCTGCTGCATTCCTTTCGAAAGCTCATCGCCGAACTTCATGCTCTTGTCAGAGAGTTCAAAATCCGAGAGAAGCTGATTGGACCTGTCCTCATAGTCTTTCAGCCGATAGGCTCTGGCCAGAAACTCCATATGCTCTTTGACGGTCAGATTCGGATAGAGCGCCGGAATCTCCGGAACATAACCCATCCTGGCTCTTGCCTCAGAAGTCTTATTCAAAACTCCGTCAAGGGTGATTTCCCCCGTGTATTTTAAAAATCCGATGATCGACTTAAATAAAGTCGACTTCCCCGCACCGTTTGGACCGAGAAGAACCGTTACGGTCCCCGGTTCCAGAGAAAAACTGACATCATTTACGGCAATCGTTTTCCGATACTTCTTGGTCAAGTGATCGACAGTCAGCATAGTGTCCTCCCCTTAGAAGCAAATTGTTTAATATCTAAAAATCTAAAACCAGTTTGCCAAAAACACTTAAAAATTGCAATCAAATTTTCAATTGATCCTGTAAGGTTGTCTCCCTCTTTTCCCGGGTTACTTCCAGAAGTCCGAGGGCTGTGATCCCGTAAACCCGGACCGGAAGCGGATCTTTTTCTGCTAAGTCCTTCGAAATGTCGACCAGGGCCTGTCTTTCCTCTTCGGTCTTCATTTTCACCAAATCGATCAGGATAATGCCGGACAGGTTCCGAAGGCGGATCTGCCGAAAGGCTTCAATCAGAGCCTCCCGGTTCAGGTCAAAGGGGGCCTCATGAAGAGCCTTGGCGCTGTTCACATCGATCACATAGCAGGCCTCCGTTTTCTCCAGAACCAGGTTCCCGCCGCATTTTAAATAGACCAATCTCTGGCTGGCCTCCTCCAGCCGTTTGGTCAGGGAATAGAGCTTGGCCAGGGAAAAATCATCCTGATAATAATCGATTCGATCCAGAAGATCCGGCCGATGACTCTCTATCGCCTTTTCCTTCAGGATCTCATTGACTTCGCAAAGGTCGGTCCTTATATAATCATAGGAATCTTCTTCATGAAGAAAGCTTTCGATATAATGCGGCTCGGCTTCTTCCAAAAGTCCCGGCCCCGCCATAGACCTGCCCCGCATTTCCAGAGACCGGACCTGGTCCAAAAGCTTTCGCATCTCCGGCAAAAGGACATTGACTGCAACTCCCTTCGCATTCGTCCGAAGTGTGATCGAACCGTCCCAGTCCCCCGGATCCAACTCGGTCAGGCAGAGCTCTTCCACTTCTTTCTTTTGATCTTTCCGGATCGCCTTGGCAAAATGCAGACCCTTCCGACCGAATTCATAGATCAAATGACTGCTTTTGACCGTAAAGCGGCTGGTCAGGACAGCCTCCTTGGTCCGAACCGCTTCCTTATCGACAGAAACCAAAAGGCTGTCTCCCTGGGACAGGCCCTGACCCTTGCAGAAGTCCTTTCCGGACCTTTTATCCGTATAGAAAAGCGGCATGCCCTGACGTATGGGAAGATAAGCCATCCCCTCGCCCAGGTTCAAAAAAGCAGCCGCCGGAGACGAAAGGACTCTTTCGATCCGGCCGCTATAGAGACTTCCCATTTTCATATGGGATTCTCTCGCTTCAGCATGGATCGACAGGGTCTTTTTCTCCCCATCCAAAAGGAATTCACAAAGAAAACTTTCTTCTCTTACCGGCATTTCCGTAATGATCAAAAGCCGGCTGTTTTTTGGTATGTCTTTTTTCGAAAAGGGCTTTATCATGGTCATTCTTCCTTTGCTCTCTCATCCAGATCATGCTGGAGGAGGTCCAGATAGGGAACGAGGAGGATACCGTGGGATTCAAAAAAATAATCATCCCTCAATTCCTCGATTCGAAAACTCTTTCTGCCATTTTCCTCCATGCCCCGCTTCCAGAAATACAAAGCCTCCCGATAGGTCAGATAATAATATTTCTGATACTTGGTATAGTAAAGAAGAAAAAATGCAATGCCGTTCTGGCCTTCGAAATCGCCCATGAACTTCATCTGGTGTTCATGAATATTATGGAGTGGAAAACTATCCGTCGTACACTCCTTGGCATCGAAGCAGACCGGTATGCCCTGAACCACACCGATATAATCCACGGTACTCTTTTTATCAAAGTAAGCCAGGGTGATATGCCTGGACTCCTTATCAATGTCGATCGGTGTGATCGGTGTCGGTATCTTCTGAATCAAGGCCAGATGATTTTCCAGATAGATCTCGTTGGTCCGATTGATAAAATCTTCTAAAGTTGAACCCCGGAGTCCCCGGGAATTCCAGGTTCCCATATGCTTTCTCCCAATGAAAAACCGGATGAATGGATCGAATCATATTAACAGGCTGCGGCGGATCACAGACCAAACCCGGAAAAGCTCTCCGGATCCGGACATTCGATCCGGACTCCGTTTGGCAAAGTCAAAGCCGCCGCATGGAGGAGCTGCGAAGGATGCTTTTCTAAGACAACTCCGCCGTACTTTTTGTCATTTACAATGGGACAAGCCAGAGCCGAAAGGCTGCTTCGGATCTGATGGGATCTTCCGGTATGTAAAACAACTTCAAGGAGAGAATAGTTTCCCTTCCTCTTCAAAAGAAAAACCTCTTCTTCCATATAGAGACCTTTTTCTATCTCATGGTCGAAATAGGAAACGATATTTCGTTTCGGGTCCTTCAAAAGCCATCCTTTGACAAGCTTTCTCTCTCGAAAGAGACTGCTGTCGCCGCTGACGATACAGTGATAGGTCTTCTGTCCTTCATGGGATCTGACCAGATCAGCTCCCAAATGAAGACCACGGATCGTTTTTCCGAATAAAAGGATGCCGGAAGTATTCCGATCCAGACGGTTGATGACAGAAGGTCGAAAATTTTTTAAATCTTCTTCTGTCAGCCTGCCCTGATCCAGGCAATAACGGATCAGATATTCGTTCATGGAATCTTCTCTTTTGTCACTCTTTTGCGACAGGATCCCGGCCGGTTTATTTACCGCAAGAAGATCCACATCTTCGTAGAGGATCTGCAAAGGAAACGGTGCCCTGGGGTACAAATGATTGGCAGAAGCAGAGTGCTTTTCGACCGGATCCGAGCCGGCCATCTTAGAAAAGGTCTCGTCCGAGAAAAAAACACGGACCACGTCACCGGACTTCAGGATCTCATTTCCACTGGCCTTCTTCCCATTCAAAGTAATATTTTTCTTTCGAAGCATTTTGTAGAGAAAGGAAGAACCTGCATTTTTTAAAATACGTTCCAAAAAGCGGATCAATTTCTGGTCTTGATTGAAGGCGCTGACTTTCA
This sequence comes from Lachnospiraceae bacterium, assembly GCA_029100405.1. Taxonomy (GTDB): domain Bacteria; phylum Bacillota; class Clostridia; order Lachnospirales; family Lachnospiraceae; genus Lachnocurva. The sequence continues at coordinate 19,476 of JAQXPG010000045.1, forward strand.
ATTCTTTCATTGAACCACCTCAAGATCCAAAAAATCATGGACCACACTGGAAGCCAGTTTTTTCTTCTCGGGAAGCGCATTTCGAGAAACCGGATCATCTACTGCAATGACCCGCATACCGGCATTGAGCCCGGCCTGAATGCCCTGAAGGACATCCTCAAAGACCGTGCATTCCATAGGATCCCGGCCAAGTTTGCCTGCACAGGCCAGATAGACATCCGGTGCCGGTTTCCCGTTCCTGACCTGATCGGCTGAAATCACAGCGTCCATATAATGATCCAGACCGGTTGCTTCAAAACAAGCACGAACCAGTTCCATGGAATTGGAAGTAGCAAGACCCATTGGGATCCCTTCCTGCTTCAGACAGTTTAAAAAATCCAGAGCTCCGGCTTTTAAGGGGATTTTGGTGCGGTACTCCTCTCTTGCCATATCATTCCAGATGGCCATCAATTCCTCCGGTGTGTCCTTTAGATGAAAGTTCTCCCGAAAATAAATGGCGGTCTCGTACATACTCATACCGGCAATGGAAAGCTGAAGATCTTTTGGCATAGGGAGATTTCGTTCTGCCATAAAGATTCGATCGATATCGCCCCACATTCCCATGGAATCCACCAGGGTTCCATCCAGGTCAAAGAGAACGGCCTGATTTCTTTTATCACTTAATGAAAATTTCATTGAACTGTCCCTTATTTCAAAAAAACACCCGGCATAGTCTGCCGGGTGCAGGATTTTCATACATGTATTAATTTTTATTCTTATGCTGGAAATATTCCTCCGGCAAAACATCGATCGATGGACCATCTTCCCCTGCGGAAGCCGAATCGTAGGTATTCGTAAGGCCTGGTGCAGTCTGCTTGGAATCTGCATTGCCTGAAGCATTTGCCGGATCCTGTGGATTCATCTCTTCTGCTGCTCCGGCAGACGAGCCTTCTGCCTGGTCTGCAGCTGCTGCAGTTTCTTCCGGAGGCAAAAGTTCCTGCCTGTTTTCTATTACCTGATTCAGAACATCCTGCAGCTTATCGATGAAATTCTGATTCCGCATTCTGGCAAGGTCCAGAGAATTGCCGATGACCGTCTGAACTCCGCTTAAAAGCTCATCCGTATATGCAATTGCGGAGGATTTGATCTCATTGGATTCCATCGTTGCCTTATCCAGCATATCCTGAGCATTCTTTGTTGCGATCATTACGACCTGATTGGCCTGCGCATAGGCCTGCTGCATGATCTGATGCTCGCTGACCAGCTCATCGGTCTTCACCTGAGCCTGTTCGATAATTTGCTGAGCCTTCTTTCTGGCATCGGCAATGATCGCATCTTTATTATTGATAATCTTCTGATATCTGCGGATCTCATCCGGCGTTGCCGCCTTCAATTCCTCCAGATAGCCTTCCAGTTCATCCTTATTCAGAGTGATCTTATTCGAGGAAAATGCAGAAACCTTACCCTTTTCTTCAATAAATTGCTCCATTGCCTCAATAATCTGTTCAATATCACTGGCCATTAGAATGACTCCTTCTTTTTGATGCTGTATTTTTCCATAACCTTCGGAATAATGGAAGCGGGAACAAATTTTGATATATCTCCCCCATACGAAGCAAACTCCCTGACAATGGTGGAGCTGAGATAAGAATAATGGAGATCCGTCGTCAGAAAAATTGTCTCAAGTTCCGGATACTGGATCTTATTGGACTGAGCGATCTGAAGCTCATACTCAAAATCCGTAACGGCGCGAAGGCCACGAATAACACATGTCGCATGGATCTTCCGCGCAAATTCTACCATCAGCCCATCAAAAGATGTGACTTCAACATTGGGCAGTTCCTGCGTCAATTCTTTAATCATACTAACACGTTCATCTACGGAAAACAACGCGTTTTTTTGACTGTTGTTGAGTATACCGACGATCAATTCATCGAATAATTTGGCGGATCGATTGATGATATCCAGATGTCCGAAAGTGACCGGGTCAAAGCTTCCCGGATATAATGCGATCTTCATAATTTTCTATGAGCAAAGCTCATACCTCCAGAAGCAGGCGTTTGATTCCTCCTGCCCGATAGTCATAAAATGATTCATTCAACAGTTTTTCCTGATTGATAGGATAAAAAGACATGCTGGTTGGTCTTGTATTTTTTGATCCTTTCGATCGTAAATCCGAGATCCACTGCAAAATGAAAGTCCCGATGCAGATCCGCTTCGATAATGATAAGCGACTCCGAATCGATCAATTCACTTTCTGCCAATGCCGAAAGGATTTCTCCTTCCTTTTCATCCCGATAAGGCGGATCTAAAAAGACAAAATCAAAATGTCGTTTCGGCATGGTTCTTATGGCAGATAAGGCATCCTGTCCGATCAAATCCGTTTCTTCCTCTATGCCAAGCCTTTCAATATTCTTTCTGATACAATCCTGTGCATCTCGGCTCGAATCAACCAGGCAGGCATATCTCGCCCCGCGGCTGATGGCTTCGATTGCCATCTGTCCGGATCCGGCAAAAAGATCGAGAAAGGAAGCCCCCGGCAGACGATTGCTCAAAATATTAAACAGGGTTTCCTTGATCCGGTCTGTTGTCGGACGAGTATTCATGCCTTTCGGTGTATCAAGAAGCCGCGACCGGTATTTTCCTGCAATCACACGCATATAGAAACTTCCTTAATGATAGAAACTGCCATGGAAAGCGCCATCCGGCTTGCCTGGAAGCGGACCAGGTTCCTTGTGCCATGGAAATGGTAGCGTCGAACCAAAGTTTTACTCCGATAGGAAACCGCAAGATAGACAATTCCCTGCGGAATATCGCCATCCGGTCCGGGACCTGCCACTCCGGTCGAGGCAATGCCAAGGTCTACACCATAGGTCTTTCGAAGGCCCTCTGCCATGGCTTTGGCTGTCTCATAAGAAACCACACCATGATCCTCTATAATGGAAGGATCCAGATGCAGAATCCGATCCTTTGTTTCCTCGGAATAGGTCACAAAAGACTCCGTCAGAATATCGGAAGCACCCGGAACAGAAACAATCGAGCTTACGATCATTCCGCCGGTACAGGATTCCGCTGTGGCCACAGTCTCTTTTCTTTTTTTTAAAATATGGACCAGTTCTTTTTCAAATAACATTAATTCTGCTCTTTCAGAACATCCTTATTCTTTACCAGATAGTCGATCAAAGAAACGACAGTCAGTATGGTTGCCAGGCAGATCAGGATATTGGCAAAAATAACAGCTGCCTGTCCCTTGAATAAAGGCATGATAATGAGCCAGATCACCATGGCCATCTGAGACACAGTCTTGGACTTTCCCCACATGGAAGCCGCAATGACGATTCCATTGTCGGCTGCGATCAGGCGGAAACCGGAAATAATAAACTCACGAGCCACAATAATAATGACAGCGACGGTCGGAAGCTGACCCAGGGAAAGAAGACAGATCATAGCAGAGCAGACCAGAAGCTTATCCGCCAGAGGATCCATAAACTTACCGAAATTTGTCACAAGGCCATATTTCCTTGCAATTTTACCGTCCAGCATATCCGTAAAGGAAGCCGCACAGAAAAGGACCTCGGCAATGATACGGAAGGATGCTTCATTGGGCTTAAAAAGCAAAAAGAAGATGAAAAACGGAATCATAATAACGCGTAAGATCGTCAGCTTATTCGGTAAATTCATTATTCAATTCTCCTACTAAATCATAATCATTGACTGCTGTGATGCGAACCAGGAGGATGTCACCGCTGATCAGTTCTCTCTCACAAGGGAAAAAGACCAGACCGTCTACCGAGGGGGCATCCCGATAGGTTCGACCGACATAGACGCCCTGATCGGACATAAAGCCTTCCAACATGACAGGGAAAGTCTTCCCGATCAATGCCCGGTTCTTTCGGAAAACCAGGCCCTGCTGCGTCGACATGATTTCATCTCTCCAACGGTTCTTGACTTTCTCCTCATGCTGGTTGGGATAAGAATAGGACGGTGTTCCCTTCTCTCTGGAATAAGGGAAACAACCGACCCGATCCAGATCCATTTCCTTTAAGAAATCAATCATTTCCTTATGCATGGTCTCTGTTTCACCGGGAAAGCCGGAAATCAATGAGGTTCGGATCGCAATGTCCGGCATGGCGGCCCGAAGCTTTTCGATGGTCGCTTTGATATCCTTCTGGCTGGTTTTTCTTCCCATCCGCCCCAGGATCCAATCCGAAGCATGCTGGATCGGCATATCAATATAATGGCATACCTTGGAATTCCTGGCCATGGCCTGAATCAAGGCATCGTCAATAGATTCCGGATAGCAGTACAAAAGGCGGATCCACCGAAGACCCGGAATTTCATTCAAACGATCCAGAAGCTCAGGCAATTTCTTTTCTCCATAGAGATCCGTCCCGTAAAGAGTCGTCTCCTGAGCAACCAATATCAGTTCCCTGATGCCCCGATCCGCCATATCTCTGGCTTCTTTCAGGAGCTGTTCCATAGGAACGGAACGATAGGGACCCCGTAAGGATGGAATAATACAATAGGTACAATGCTTGTCGCAGCCTTCGGCAATTTTTAAATAGTCAAAGACTCCACCTGTCGTATTGATCCGTCCCTCGGATTCATCCGGAAGGCCGGTCAAAGGCTTGATGATCGACAGATTTTTCTCTTTTCCGAGTTTCGTAACGGCTTCTACGATGGAATCATAGGAATTGGTACCAATGATCCCGTCGACTTCCGGCAGATCCTTTTGGATCTCCTCGGCATAGCGCTCACTCATGCAGCCTGCGACCAGAAGTCCTTTCAGATGGCCCTCTGTCTTATATTTTGCAAGATCAAGGATCGTATCAATGCTTTCCTGCAAAGCAGATTCGATAAAGCAGCAGGTATTGACAATGACAACATCGGCATCGGATTCATCCGCTACCAGTTCCATACCGGCCTTCTGAAGTCGGTAGAGCATGTGCTCGGAATCCGACAGATTCTTGTCACAGCCCAGGGAAACAAAAGCTACCTTCATTCCTGGCTTTCTCCATCGGAAGCTGCCGTTTCATTCGTTTCAGGATCAGAAGGATCCGTCTCGGAAGCTGCTTCTAAAGAAGAGCTATCGCTAGAGCTGTCGCTTTCATCCTCAGGAATCTCGATTTCTTCTTCCGTCTCTTCATAAGCTTCTTTGATCTTTTCTTCGGTCATAAGCTTTTCTTCCGGTGTCTGGATCTTCAGTAATCCCTTGTCCATTTCCTCGACTGCGATGGAAAGCGGCTTTCTCTTTTCATTTGACTTCACATCAATTAAAGGTTCATCGCCATCGATCAGCTGACGGGCACGTTTTGCTGTTGCGCAAACGATACTGTAACGTGAGTTTACAACCGGCTCGTCACCGATCTCACTGTTTTCATTCATTTTCTTCATCAGCTCAAGATAAGACGGATGTATCATGCTTCATTTTCTCCTTTCGAAAAGACGGCCAGTTCTTTTTGGATCTCATCTATGAAATCCGTGGAACGCATGGCTCTTAAGTGCTCTGCCTGGATCAGACTATGTACGGATCGTACGGCCCGGTCCAGATCATCATTAACAATAATATAATCATACTGCTCCATGAGCAGTGATTCACGTGATGCTATAGCCAGTCTCTGTGCAACGACTTCCGGCTCCTCTGTTCCCCGGCCTTCCAGGCGTTCTTTTAAGACCGAAGCGGTTGGTGGTGTGACGAACAAAAGAAGAGCCTGAGGGAAAATCTTTCGGATCTGAAGGGCCCCCTGGACTTCAATTTCCAGAATCACATCTTTCCCTTCGGACAAAAGCTGGTCTACATAAGCTTTTGGAGTTCCATAATAGTTCTGATTGAAGGAAGCATATTCCAAGAGTTCATGTTCCCGAATCATCTGTTCGAACTCCTCCCGGGATTTGAAGAAATATTCTCTTCCTTCCTCTTCTCCCTGCCTCTTCTGCCGGGTTGTCGCAGAAACAGACAGAAAATACTTTCCCGGATAGTCCGAGAGAAGGTGCTTCATGATCGTGCCTTTTCCCGCTCCGGAGAAGCCCGAAAGTACAATTACCATTCCTGTTTTTTCAGCCATCGTTCTCCAGCTCCTTTACTTCCTTACTATCTCCATTCAAGCGGCCGGCAATCGTATCCGGATTCAAAGCGGATAAAAGAACCGCCCCGTTTTCCATCACAAGAACTCCTCTGGTCTTTCGTCCCTGAGAAGCATCGATCAGTTGTCCGCTTTCCTTTGCTGTCTGCATCAGCCGTTTGGCCGGTGCAGAATCCGGTGTCACCATGCAGAGGATCTTATCCGAGGAAACCATGTTTCCAAAACCGATATTAATAAATTTCATGCCGGGCTTCCTCTTATTCGATATTCTGAACCTGTTCACGGATTTTCTCAACCAAAGTTTTCATCTCAATACCGAGATCTGCCGTAAGAACATCCGTAGACTTGGAAAGGATCGTATTACTTTCCCGATTCATTTCCTGAACCAGAAAGTCCAGTTTTCTCCCAACCGGCTCACTCGACCTAAGGTCCTTTCGTAAGGCGGCAACATGGCTCTTTAATCGAACCATCTCTTCATCGATGCAGATCTTATCTGCATAAATAGTAACCTCGGAAGCGATCCGACTGTCATCGAGGTCTACATTTTCCCCTTGGAGTACTTCCTTCACCTTATCATAAAGGCGGATCCTGTAGTTTTCGATAAGTTCCGGTGCCCTCTCTTCCAATTGGCCCACAAGGTATGCCATGCGGTCGGCTTTCTCGGAAAGGTCTTTGGCCAAACGGTCTCCTTCGGCTTTTCTGGAGCTGTGGAAATTTTCCAGTGCTTCTTCAATGACCGGGCGGATCTCTTCCCAAAGCCTGTCCTGGTCCTCCTCGGTATCTGCCGGCAGAACAAGACCCGGCATGGTTAGAAGGCGGGAAGTCGTAAGATCGTTCCTAAGACCTAATTCCTCTGCCATCTCTTCTGCCGCTTTCCGGTAAAAGGAGGCCATGCCCCGGTCCCAGACCAGGTCTGCATCTCCTGTTTCGCTTCTTTTGATCCGAATCATAAGATCCGTCTTCCCACGGGAAACGGAGTGCCCTACCAGGTTACGAATTGCCGGTTCCAGAGAATTGAATGCATCCGGAAGCCGGGTCGATAATTCAAGATAACGATGATTGACGGATTTTATCTCAACCAGGATCTGCTTCTGTCCAATCAAACGGGAGGAGCGGCCATAGCCTGTCATACTTTCCAAAGGGACTGCCTGCCTTTCGAAGCTTACATTAGAAAATTACAAAGGTAATTGCTAAAGACCATAAACAAACCTTATTATATGTTTTTTAGATAAGCCAGTCAAACCAAATCTGTGTTATGATGAACAATGAAACGATTCAAAAAAGAAAACAGGAGACACCATGGCTTTTGACGGTTTTACAGTACATGCACTGACAGACGAATTATCCGAACTTTTGACGGACCGGCGGATCTCAAAAATTGCCCAGCCGGAACCGGAAGAGATCCTCTTTACCATAAAGATGCCACACGGCACTCAGCGGCTTTTGATTTCAGCCAATGCCAGTCTGCCCCTGATCTATCTTACATCCGAAAATAAAACAGCTCCGGCTCTTGCACCTAATTTCTGCATGGTTTTACGGAAGCATATCGCCAATGGCCGGATCAAGAAGATCGAACAGATCGGTTTAGAGCGAGTCATCCGTTTCACCATCGAACATTTGGATGAACTGGGGGATAGCCGGGAAAAATATCTCTACGTTGAGATCATGGGCAAGCACAGTAATATTATTTTCACGAATGAAGAGAATGTAATCATCGACAGTATCAAGCATATCTCCTTTCAGGTCAGTTCCGTACGGGAGGTCCTGCCCGGTAAGAAGTATTTCATCCCGACCCAGGAGGGAAGAAAAGATCCCCTAAAGGAAGATGAAAGCGGTTTTAAAAAGCTTGCAGAAGGAAAGGCTCTTCCTATCTATCGGGCCATTTATTCCTCCTATATCGGTTTCTCCCCTCTCATGGCAAATGAGCTCTGCTGCCGGGCAGGGCTGGATGGCGATCAGTCCACGGCCTCTCTGACCAAAGAGGATAAGGACAGATGTGCCCACGAATTTTCTTCCTTAATGAAAGATCTGAAAGAGAAAAACTATCATCCTGCCATCATCTATGACAAGGGAAAAGAAAAGCCCATCGAATTCACCGTCCTGCCTCTGACCATCTATGCCGGAAGCGAAGTCAAAAACTTCCAGAGTGTTTCAGAAATGCTGGAAACCTATTATGCCGAGCGGAATATCTATACCAATATGCACCAGAAGTCTTCCGATCTTCGTAAGATCGTTCAGACTCTGATCCAGCGAAATGAGAAGAAGCTCTATCTCCAGGAGAAGCAGTTCAAAGACACGGATAAGATGGACAAATATCGCCTCCGCGGCGAATTGCTTCAGGCCTATGCCTATTCGATTCCGGAAGGAAGTAAGGAAGTTCTTCTCGACAACTGGTATGACGGAAGTAAGGTCAAAGTCAGTCTGGATCCCCAAAAGACTCCGATGGAAAATGCCAGCCGTCTCTTCGAAAAGTATCAGAAGCTGAAACGGACCCGGGAAGAGCTCTCTGTCTTCTGTAAAGAGACCGAGTCGACCCTCCGCCATCTGGAATCCATCCGTGCAAATTTAGACCTCTGCGAAAACGAAGCAGATATTGCCGAGATCCGGTCCGAGATGGAAGAAGCCGGTTTCGTCCATAAGAAATATGGAAAGAAAAAGAGCCGTCAAATCAAATCTCATCCTCTGCATTTTGTGACAAAGGATGGTTTCCATCTCTATGTCGGAAAGAATAATCACCAGAATGATGAATTGACCTTTCATTTTGCCACCGGGAATGACCTCTGGTTTCATGCCAAGAAAATGCCGGGAAGCCATGTCATTCTGAAGACGGAAGGCCGCGAAGTTCCGGATCATGATTACGAAATTGCCGCAGCACTGGCAGCTTTCTATTCTTCCGGCCGTGATAATGACAAGCTGGAAGTCGACTATCTCCGAAAAAAGAACATAAAAAAGCCCAACGGCTCAGCCCCGGGCTTTGTAGTTTACTATACGAATTATTCCATGACTGTGAAACCTTCTGTCGCAGAAGTGGAGGAAGTAAAAGAGTCCTGATCTGTCCTTACAGATTTGTATAAGTCTCATCTGCTTTCTTATCAACCAGTTTTCGAAGTCCCTTGTGACCCTCTTCCTCTAATTTCGGATCCCTCGAAAGGATCTGATCCGCATGTTGGGATGCCAGTTTCAAAAGATCACTGTCGCGGTAGATGTCTGCCATCGTAAAAGCACTGTCTCCGCTTTGCCGGATCCCCCTGGCATCTCCCGGACCACGGAGCTTCAGATCCTCTTCCGCGATTTCAAAGCCATCGTAACTATGATTCATGATGTCCAGTCTCTTATTGGCGTGGTCTGCATTTTTCTTCTGGCTGTTCATTAAGATACAATAGGACTGCCACTGACCACGCCCGACACGTCCGCGAAGCTGGTGGAGCTGGGCCAGACCGAAATGGTCTGCATTTTCTACCATCATGACCGTCGCATTCGGCACATTAACGCCGACCTCGACAACCGTGGTGGAGACAAGGATCTGGATCTTGTTTAAGGCAAAATCCCGCATGACTTCTTCCTTTTCTTCGGCTTTCATCCTGCCATGAAGAATACCGACTTTGGCTTCCCCCTTCAGATATTCGGACAGATTTTTCCCATAGTCCGTGACATTCTCCTGATCCAGATTTTCACTGGCCATAACCAGGGGACAGATGATATAGGCCTGATGACCCTTTGCCACTTCCTTCCGAATAAAATTCCAGGCAGTCGGGCGCTTCTCATCTGAAATCACAGCCGTTTTCACCCGCAGTCTCTCGCTTGGCACATCATGGATCGTGGAAACCTGCATACCGTTATAAAGGATCAGAGCCAGAGTCCTAGGAATGGGCGTTGCACTCATGACAATAGAGAAGGGATGTTGGCCCTTTCGCAAAAAAGTATCTCTTTGCTTCACACCAAAACGATGCTGCTCATCGGTAATGACCAGAGCCAGAGCGTGATAAGAAACCCCTTCCTGAATCAGGGCATGGGTCCCGATAATAAAGTCTGCACTTCCATCCGCAATGGAAGCTAAGGCTTTTCGTCTTTCCGCCGCCTTCAAAGAGCCTGTGAGGTATGCAATATGAAAGGGAAGTTTGTAGCGGTCAATCAAGTCCTGAAAAGTCTTCTCATGCTGGGCAGCCAGGACTTCGGTCGGTGCCATAATGGCTGCCTGATAGCCGTTTTCTGCCATACGGACCATGGAAAGAAAGGCAACAATGGTCTTTCCGCTGCCGACATCCCCCTGGATCAGGCGTTCTTCGATCGTGGAACCGCAAAAATCCCTGTTCAGATCCTCCAAAGCCTGCTTTTGTCCCCGGGTCAGAGAAAAAGGAAGTTCTTCCATGATTTGGTCATAGATCTCATGACGTTTCAGGACCAGATCATTTTTCTCCTTGGCCAGGCCTTTTTCTTCCATGCGTACACTTAAGAAGAAAACCAGAAATTCCTGATAACTGAAACGCCGGATGGCATCCGACAAAGCCTTTTCGCTTTCCGGGAAATGCATATTTCGTATGGCTTCCCCAAGGGGGAGGATATTTTCTTTCGACAGGAAATCCTCTTCCGAGACAAGAGGATCCTCAAGCGGCAGGCAGAGATTCAATGCCTCTTCTACCGTCTTTGTCATCTTCTGGTTGGAAATGCCCTTGGTCAGACTGTAAACCGGAAGCAATCGGTCTGTCTCCTTCTGATAAGCTTGGGGAGAAAAGAGGGCAGGCTGTTCCAAACGGAATTCACCATTCTTCTCTTGGACCGTTCCATAGATGACATAAGGCGAAGCGATCCGGATATTCCTTGAAATATAGGGCATCCGATACCAGAAGACCGAAATGGCCTTGTCTCCCCTTGTTCCGAGATAGAACAAACCAATGGTCACATCCATGGACCGATAGTGATGAGTCACCGGGGACTTCTTAAAAAAGCCGCGAAGTGCTGCCTTCTTTCCCGTCTCCAGATCCTCTGTGCTATCCACTGCCTCCGGATAAACCATATAATCTCGTGGAAAATACAAGAGGAGATCTCCCGCCCGATCGATCCCGATCTTATGGAAGAGCTCCTCTGTCTTCGCCCCGATACCATGAAAATTATGGAGCGCTGCATCTTCATTCATAACAATTCTTACTCTACACTGAAGACATAATAATAAACCGGCTGGCCGCCCTTTTCCAGTTCAATATCCATACCGGAGAAGGCCGAAGCAACGGCAGAACGAATCTCTTCTGCTTCCGCATCTGTCACTTCCGCTCCATAATAGATACTGATCAGGGCAGAATCCTCTTCCACCATCTTATGTAAGGTCTCCAGCATGACGGTCTTCATATCGGATCCGACAGAAAGCAGACCCTGATCGCCCATGCCCATGAGATCTCCCTTTTGGATCTCCTTGTCATCAATGACAGTATCACGAACTGCGTAAGTGATCTGACCGGTCTTCACATGGTTGATCTCCTCATCCATCCGCTTTTCATTTTCCTCTGCACTGTCATCCGGAACGAAATTAATGAGAGCAGTAATTCCCTGAGGAACCGTCTTGGTCGGGATCACAATCAGTTTCTTCTTCTCCTCTAAGCTGACTGCCTGATTTGCTGCCAGAATAATATTCTTATTATTCGGGAGAATAAAGATCGTGTCCGCATTGACATGAGAAACAGCATTCAAGATATCATCCGTACTCGGATTCATGGTCTGACCGCCGGAGATGACATAATCTGCTCCGATTCCCTTGAAGATCTCAGCCATACCGTCACCGGCACATACGGATACAAATCCGAAGGCCTTCTTTTCTGCAGAATCCGGCTCTTCCACAAGAGATGGAGCTTCCGATACAGGAGCCTCTCCCTCCTCGGGCTTATCAAGCGCATCCTCCTGATTTCCATTCATCATCCGATTCTTTAATACGACATCCGAAATAGATCCAAGACCGGTTGCCTTACTGATGATCTCACCGGGCGCATTGGTATCCATAATAGTCGTAATGGTATCGCCGGCCTGAGTATTGGTAACGTCGCTTCCGGCTGCTGTCAGATAGGATTTATATTTCTCTCTTTCCTCATCTGTCGCAGGCTTTGTGATCACAAGTTTGAATTCCAGATGATACTGGAAGTTCTGCTTCTTCACAACATCCTTATTCTCTGCATTCGGATTCTCAATGGTAAGATCCACTTCTTCCCCGGAAAGAACGCGGAGACCGCCCTTCAATACCTGAAGGAGTCCGGCTCCGCCGGAATCAACTACGCCGGCCTGCTTTAAGACAGGAAGCATATCCATTGTCTTCTCCAGGGTCTCCTCAGCTGTGGCAACGACCTCCTGGGTCAGAACCAGTACATCCTCAGTCTGGTCTGCCAGTTCAATTGCCTTATCTGCTGCCGCACGGGCAACCGTCAGGATCGTTCCTTCCTTCGGCTTCATGACAGCCTTATAAGCCGTCTCTGCAGCCCGGTTACAAGCAGCGGCCAGGATCGGAACTGTGATCTCCTCTTCCGACCGGATCACCTTGGTGAATCCGCGGAAAAGCTGAGAAAGAATCACGCCGGAGTTTCCGCGGGCACCACGGAGAGAACCGGATGAAATTGCCTTACAGATGGATTTCATTTCCGGAGCATCACAAAGGCCTGCGACTTCCCTGGCTGCGGACATGATCGTCATCGTCATATTGGTTCCGGTATCACCATCGGGTACCGGGAACACATTTAATTCGTTGATCTCATCCTTATGTGCCTCCAGAGACTTGGCGCCTGCCAGAAACATTTTAGCCAGCATGCTGGCATCGATTGTCTTTATTTCCAAGATGAACCTCCTCAGTCAATGACACGTACGCCTTCAACGTGTACACGAATTTCCTTTACCTTAAGACCGGTATATTCTTCCACCTTATACTTCACCGTCTCCATCAGGTTATCACAGACCGTCTTGATGCTGACACCATAAGCAACGATGACATGGAAATCCAGTGTGACCTGATTGTCATCCAGAGTCTCAACCGTAATTCCCTTGCTGAGATAGTCTCTCTTCAAAAGCTTTACAAGACCATCCTTCATATTTACGGCAGCCATTCCGACGATACCAAAGCACTCAACGGCAACCGAACCGGCATATGCAGCAATGACATCATTGTCAATCACTACTTTTCCGAGTGTTGTCTCCATCTGTCCCTGCATAAGAACCTCCAAACTGTTTGATTTCGATAAACAACAATGTAAAATCATTATAAGTCATTTGTTTCAAAAAACAAAGGCGAAATTTTTCTATAGTACTTGCTTTTTGAATTCTACTTTGCTAGAATAAGCACGTTGTGATTTGGCATCAAATCCATACATAAATTCGATCCGAGGAGGTGTAAGGCAATGGCAAAGTGTGCAGTTTGCGGAAAAGGAGCTCATTTTGGAATTAAGGTGAGCCATTCTCATAGAAGATCAAACAAGATGTGGAAGTCTAATGTAAAGTCTGTAAAGTGTTTGGTAAATGGCACCCCTAAGAGACTTTATGTATGTACATCCTGTCTTCGTTCCGGCGCAGTTGAGCGTGCATAATCTCGAGAATAGTATTTCGCGAATCTAATTCTAATAAAAAGATCCGGGTTTTGACCCGGATCTTTTTTCTTGTGGGTTTTGACCCGGGTTTTGACCCGGGTCTTTTTTTCTTGTAAAAAAAGGGATCCGGTCATGTAACGGATCCCCTATCAAATCAATTCTCACTCATCTACTGTCTCGCTGTCCTCATCAGAAGCTTTTTTATTCTTGCCTCCAAGATCCGCAAATTTATTGACCAGATCCGGAACCAGATTCAAAAGCTTATCCAAACCATCCTGATGATCAATACGAACCAGACGGGAGCTTCCGTTCTGAATAATTATGACTGCATTGGGAGTCATCTTTCCGCCGAGTCCGCCGCCCCCGTTATTGCTCTTCTCCTGTTCAAAAACCCCGGCACCGACACCGAAACTGACATTGACCAGGGGAAGAATGATCGTATCTCCTACCGTGACCGGCTCACCGACCACAGTCTTTGAAGTCAAAAAAGACTCCATGCCGGAGAAAAGCGTTTCCACGGTAGACTTGAATTCTCCATTTTCTTTATTCTGGCTCATTGTTCCTTCCTCCTATCGTATGAAATAAGGTTCGCACATTTTTATCCATCAGCAGGCGGATCCCCATCAGAAGGAGGATACCAACCGGCAAATGTCCTTTGATTTTCCCGTGTCCTGAAAAGTAAGCATCATCTGCCGTAAAATCCGGCAGGATCTTAAGTCCCGGCTGATAGATCCAGGGGATCATAGAAAGGCCCCCGAGGATCTGTCCGGTCCGATCCGGCCCGGGTCCGGCAAAATGGATTTCTGTTTCATCAAAATGCAGTCCAAGCCTTCGAAGAAAAGAAATCAGCTCCCGGAGGATCTTTTTGACAGCAGCCTTGGAAGAGTCCGTAAACAATACCTTGATTATCTTCCGGAATTTATTCTTGGTGCTCTTTCTTCTCTTCTCACTCTTCTTGCTCTTTCCGCACTTTCCTCTGTCTTTTTCTCCGGCTTGCTCTCCGGCTTTCTCTCCAGCTTTCTCTTCGGTCCTCTTCCGATTCAGCTTGCTTTTTTTATGACTCGTCCCTTTTTTATGACTCGTCCCTTGATCGGATCCCGGATAAGAAAACAGTTTCCAGATTCCCCACAGGAAGCTGACTTCCAATTGAACTTTTTCTTCTTTTGAAAATGAAAGCCTGAGTCTCAACTGAAAGCAATGGAGAAAACTTTTCAATGAAAATTTAGCGAGCTTTTCCTCTTCCTCCCATCGAAACTGTCCGCGGATTTTCCAGGGCACCAGGAGAAAATAGAGAAGAAAAGCAAGAAGGAAAAGAAGGATCCAAAGGATGACTTTCAGAACAGTAAAAAGGATCAAGACTGCCATAGTTTCTTCCTCTCTTCCTGTTTTCTTAAAATTTCCTTTCGAATCTCCAGTCCTCCGGTTTTCTGATAAGTCTCCTCTGCCAATTCATAGATCCGGTCAAGGCAGGAATCGATCGTTTCTCCGCTGCCGACAATGAGCCCGTCTCGTAAGTAGAGCCGGCGGAAAGCATACTCTCTCAAGCTGTAGATTTCCAGCTGCTCCGGAGAATCGAAGAGAAGTAGGATGACATAACCAAAGAAAGTCCCTTTTCTCTTTTCCGACGGCGAAAAGGACCGGGACCGCTTTCCGAAAAAGCCGGATCCCTCTCTTCTTTTCTGCTCCTTCTCCACCCTTTTCAGTTCTTGAACGCCAGGTCCATCTGATCCTGCGGTGAAATCATAATAAAATGTCATAAAGTTTCCCTCTGCAGCAATTATACCTTACTTCAGATATGCGTCAAAGACTCTTTTTGCAACCGGAACGGCAAAAGAAACCCCATAACCCTTTTTCTCACCAATCACTGCAATAGCGATTTTTTTCTGACCATTGTCTGCGTATCCTACAAACCAGGAATGGGTATTATTGACGCCGGTCTGGTATTCTGCAGAGCCGGTCTTTCCATAAGCGGTATAGGAATCCGAACGCAATTTTCCTGCCGTTGACTTCTCAGCCACCTGCTGCATGAAGTTCTGCAGAGTTTCTGCCTCATCCTCTGACATCAATCTCTTTTCGCTTACCGCATCCTCTTCCTTCACGACAGCACGATCGGCACTGGAAATCGCCTGAACCAGAGTGGGCTTCATCAAAAGGCCGTCATTTGCAATGGCAGAGGTGATCATCATCATATGGGCCGGCGTCACTGTTGTTCTGCCCTGGCCGAAAGCCGTCGACATCACTTCCGAATCGCCCGAATCTGCATTGATTTGAAAGCTGCTCTTTTTTGTACTTCCCATGGAAGATGGCAGGGACTTATTAAAAAGCAGACTGTCCGCTGTTTTTCTCCAGGCGGATCTGTCCAGTTTCAGACCCATCTGTGCAAAAGCCACATTACAGGAATTGACAAAGGCGCTCTCTGTTGTCTCATCCCCATGGACCTCGTGGCCGGCACAGCTGATTGTATATCCGTCATGAGTAAAAGAACCGTCACAATGAAAAGGATCATTCACGGAATTTCCTTCTCTTAAGTATTCCAGTGTGGTTACAATTTTAAATGTAGACCCCGGCGCATAGAGTCCCTGCGTTGCCCGGTTTAATAAAGGAGAAGAATCATTTGATGCATCATTCAGCTTGTCCCAGTCGGAAACAATGGTATTGGGATCATAATCAGGTTTGGAGACCATGCAGAGGATCCGGCCAGTCTGGGGATCCATGGCAATGACAGCTCCATGTGCCGAACCAAGGGCCTGATCTGCCGCTGTCTGAACCCTACTGTCAATACTTGTAATCACGGTATCACCGGTATTCTCCTGTCCCTTCAAAGCATTCTGCAAATGCTCGATCAAAGAAGTATGACTGGTCAGGAGTTTAAAGTTCTGGCTTTTTTCCAGTCCGGTCATCCCCTTTGCGCTGTATCCGGTAACAAAGGAATATTTGTCTCCTTCCGGATAGGACCGGGTCTTTGTTCCATCAGCGGCCACAGTCGTCGTGGCAATGACCTTTCCATCGCTGGTCTCGATATTTCCCCGGATCACTTTGGCAGACAGATTGTTCATCCGCGGATTATAGGAATTTGCAATGAAATCCTCACTTTGAAAGGACAGAAAATAGACAAAGTAAGCCACCATAGCCAGAAAGAGGAAGAGAAAGAGATAGGTGATCGTCGTATATTCCCGGGTAGAGGTCCCCGGTCTTCTACCACGATTCCGCGCTTTTTTCTCTGTGGTTTGAATATGAATATCCGGAAGATCCAGATACAAGTCATCATCGACATCATAAAGATCCCGGCGATTCCGATGTCTGTCATTCATTCGACTCATGAAAAATCCTCCTCATCATAAGATCCATCAGAATCTTTTCCGCCAAATCCAAGGTCCCGGATCGTGATTCCCTGGATGATGGAAAACATCAGCATGGTGGACAGGAGTGACGATCCGCCGTAACTTATGAATTGCATGGTTACTCCGGTGGAGGGTATAAATTTGACCACGCCGCCGATCGAAAGGAAAAGCTGAAAGCCATAGCAGACGGCAAGACCGGTAGAAATCAGTCTGGGATACTCCTCTCGCACCCGGACTGCCGTATTCATCATAAGGATAAAGCAGGCCAGATAAATGAAAATCAGGATCACGGCAAAGAGTCCGCCGAACTCTTCCCCGATCGCTGCAAAAATAAAGTCCTTGGTCACAACCGGTACTTTATCAGGCATGCCCTGCATGAGACCGGAGCCAAACCAGCCGCCGGTCCCCATGGCGAAAAGGCCTTGCGAAACCTGGTAGCCGGAGGTATCCACGACGGACAAGGGATCCAGCCAGGCCACGATCCGGGCATGTACATGGGAGAAAAGCTTATTGGCAAGAAGTAAGAAAAGGCCGATCCCTCCGCCTCCGAGGAGAAGGATCCGAAATTTCCCGCTGTAACAATAATAAAGGATCAGATAGATCACAAAAAGAATGGCGGCCGACCCCAGATCCCTGCTGGCTACAAGGATCAGGATATGAAGAAAGGCAATGGCCGAGACGACAAGAAGAATCTTCTTTTCCTGATCCGAATGTCGGGCTTCTTCCATACCGCTGGCCAAGAATAAGACAAAGCTGATCTTCACCAGTTCTGAAGGCTGAATGCGAAAAGCGCCGAAACGTAAGGCCAGTTTCGCGCCCTCTTCCCAGGACCCGGCAAGTAAAACCAGAAGCAGACTTCCTATGCCGAAAATTGCATAAATAAGCTCAAATCGGGAGAAATCCTTGACGGCCCTTATGATGGCAGGAACAAATGCCGTCAGAACCAGACTTACGCTTGCAATCACAAACTGCCGGATGGCCGTATCAACTTTCAGACGGGACTGGATAATAAAACCAATGGTCAAAAGCATCCCCATGTGATTGACCAGGATCCTCTCACAATGCGGGAAAAAGATCTTATAAATCAATTGGAGAATCTGTGTAAAGAGGATCTCCGCCAGTAAAAGGATCAAATACATGACCTTCTGACTATTCAAATAGAGAACCAGATTCGCATTGATGCAAAAAAAGATCTGAGTAAGATTCATCCGATGAAACAAGTGCTTCTTTCGGATGGGACGGATCTCATTTTTTAATGCCGCAAAGGAGTCAAACATATAGATGACAAGCAGCAATAATAATGTAAAACGCGATATCGTTGTGAAAGCTTCTGTCATAATACTCCATTTCTGAAATGACCTCTGGTGACCGGGAAGGACAAATCCTTCTTTTCCCCTCTCAGGAAGGCCGAAAAAGCCTGTCCGATTTCTTTGATTTGACGGGGATCTTCCAGTGTCAAAGCAATCTCATAGGCCATAGGATGCAGTTTCTTTATCGCATGAAAATCGGAAAGGAGGCTGGTCGGAAGACTGTTGTAAATATAGTTCGTGCAGACACTGCAGCGGTTCCAAAGGGGAAAATCCTTTCCCTTTCGATCGGTCAGGCTTAGAATCTCTGACTTCTTGTCACAGCCCTTTAGATTCTTGTGTGTGCAGTCTGCCTTGATCATAAGGACCTGTCTTCCATAGATCGGAAGAATCGATGTCTCATTCTCCCGATGAGCCAGTTCCTTTTCGGTCAGTTCCACCGGCATCTCCATCCGGGAAAACCCCATCGAACGGAAGGTCAAAACGGTCTGATCGGACCAGGTATAGATCCGGCTGGAGAGAAGGATCTGCTCCTTCGGGATTCCCCGATTTAAAAGATAGGCCAGGCCGTCCAGAGAATGGCAGCGGAAACCCGAAAAACCCGTAAAATCACAAAAGTTCTGATCCAAAAGTTTCCTTTCCCGCTCTCTTACAACCTCCGGCAGATCCAGCCAGAGGTGGGCAGTCGGACAAAGCTTTCGAAAATATTCCACTCCATCCCAATCCCCCTTATGCTTTCCGTCAGAAAGATCCCCCTTCCTTACATCTTTTTTATCATTTCCTTCCTTTCCATTCAAAAGGAATTCTACCGGAAGGATCAGATTCCATTCTGCCTGGATTCCTTTCAAACTTTCTGCCAAAGGAAAAAGCTGATCTGCATGTAAGAAACTTACAAAGACTTTTGGGCCCTCTTTCGAAATTTTCGCTAGAGAAAATTCGGGGTTTTTCAGAGGGTTATTTTCTTCTGTAAGAGAGGAAGAAGTCCTTCTCTCCTTCTTTTCTTCCCAATCTTTCACGGCCTTTTGCCGCTCTGAAAGACAGGGACCATTCTCCCGGATCAAAAGCCGGGTCAATTCTTCAATGGCCTCCCGACGGAGCTCGTTTATGGCACTGACCGGAACAAAGGCATCGCTGGAAAGACTAAGATCTGTCTTTTTCGAAAAATAGGGCGTTCCACCGAGCTTTTCCAGTTGTTTTCTTACCTTATCCTCGCTTAAAGGAGCTTTTCTTGCCACTTCTACAGGGTTGATACTCTGTTTTTGGACTCTTTTCCCCTGACAGCGGATCGAAATGGACATGGGCCTTCCACTTTCGATCAAAGCCTCTATTTCCACAGGGATCTTACGCTCCTTCAAAAGGGGCAGCGAATCCAGTTTTGCTTCATGACTGGAATCTTGAAAGGTCATCAGTTCTTTCCCGTTTCTCTCTCGTAAATAGAGATCCGTAAAGCCATGTCTGCTGCCGGCGTCCCGTAATAATTCATGTTCTCTTTTGCTGACAGAATAATTCTCTGCTCCATCCGAAAGATAACGGTCCATGGCCTCCCGATAAACGGAAACAACGGTAGCCGCATATTCTTCGGATTTCATCCGGCCTTCGATCTTATAGGAATAGACACCGGCCGCATCCATTTGAGGCAGAAAATCGATCAGACAGAAATCCTTTGGACTTAAAAGATAGGGCCCCGGTGTCTTCTGCCCCTTGATCTGATAAGGCAGGCGGCAGGGCTGGGCGCAGCGCCCCCGGTTTCCGGACCTTCCGCCTAGGAAACTGCTCATCAGGCATTGGCCGGAATAACAGACACAAAGCGCACCGTGAACGAATGCTTCAATTTCCATACCGGTGTTCTGATACATTTCTTTCAATTCCAGAAGAGACAGTTCACGGGCAGCCACGATCCGCTCGACCCCTAAACTTTTCAGCCATCCGGCTCCCAGAGATGTAGTAATACTTGCCTGGGTACTCATATGAATGGCAAGGCCCGGAAAAGAAGACCTAATCAGATCAAGGACACCGAGATCCTGAACCAGGACCGCATCCAAGCCCATTTCATAAAAGGGACGAAGATAAGAATATAATTCTTCCATCTCCCGATTCTTTAACAGGGTATTGACCGTAAGATAGGCCTTCTTGCCATGCAGATGGGCATAATCAATAGCATCCGCACTTTCTTCCAGAGTAAGATTCCCGGCATAAGCTCTGGCGCCGAAAGAAGGGCCGCCGAAATAAACGGCATCGGCTCCCGCATTGATAACGCTTTTAAAGACCTGCAGATTTCCGGCAGGTGCTAGTAATTCCATTCCTTTTTCAGACATTGTATCCTTATTCTCTCAAAAATATTTGATATATGTGTCAAAAGCAGCTGTCCCACTCCATGATACTTACGGAATGAAAAAGGGGACAAAGCGCAATCGTTTTTGTCCCCTCAAAACTTGTTTTCATTCCTCTGTTTTCAATCTTTGTTGTCGGCTTTCGACCCGAGCAGGGCATCTTCCAAAGACGCTTCCAAGCGGCTCTTCGAAAGTCTCAGCTCTTGATTTTCAGCTTCCAGTGCCTTTTTTTCTTCTTCCAGCTCCTGGGTATGGATCTGGTTAGATACAAGCTCCTGCTTCAGATTGGTGATCTCCTGATCCTTGTATTTCATCGTTTCTTCGCTATGAAGGACCTGGTCTCTGGCTTTGAAATAGTCATCCGCTATATTCAGCTCCAAAAGCACCGTTCTCATATCGTTTGTCAGATTCCTGTAATAGGGGACCTGCTTTGTAGCTTCGATCTTACTGTTAATATAGGACGCAACCTGCTCCAGATACTCTTTTTCTTCATATCCGCTCAGGGTATACATCTTGTCCCCGATAATGACATTTACACTCTTTTTTGCTGACATGCGAAAACTATCCTCCTCAATAATATCTTATTATACCTTTAATCCTCAGCTTTTGAAATATGAAAATGTTCATAGGCCAGATCGGTTGCCACCCTTCCCTTGGGCGTACGATTGATGAAGCCATTTTTTACCAGATAGGGTTCATAGACTTCCTCAATGGTACCGCTGTCCTCACTTAAGGCCGCAGCCAGCGTATCCAGGCCGACCGGACCGCCGCCGAATTTTTCGATGATCGTAAGGATCATATTGCGGTCTGTGGAATCAAGCCCCATGGAATCCACATCTAAAAGTTTCAGGGCTTCCCGGGCGATCTCCTTTGTAATGGTTCCGTCGTATCGGACCTGGGCATAATCCCGAACCCGCTTTAAAAGGCGGTTGGCGATTCGCGGTGTCCCCCGGGAACGTCTTGCCATCTCCAAGGCACCTTCTTCTTCGATTTTCACATCCAATTTCGAAGCAGATCTTAAGATAATGGTCTTCAGTTCCTCCGGCGTATAGAACTCCAGATGAGAAATCACACCGAACCGGTCCCGCAGAGGTGCGGACAAGAGTCCAGCCCTGGTTGTCGCCCCGACTAATGTAAAATGAGGCAGGTCCAAGCGGATCGACCGGGAGGTCTGCCCTTTTCCGATCATAATATCGATGGCATAATCCTCCATGGCCGGATAAAGAACCTCTTCGACCTGGCGGTTCAGGCGGTGGATCTCATCAACAAAAAGGAGATCCCCCTCCTGTAAGTTCGAAAGAATAGCTGCCATATCTCCCGGTTTCTGAATGGCAGGTCCCGATGTGATCTTGATATGAACACCCATTTCGTGAGCAATGATCTCCGACAGAGTGGTCTTTCCCAGTCCCGGAGGGCCGTAAAGAAGGACATGATCGAGGGATTCCCCGCGTTCCTTTGCGGCGCGGATATAGATGGCCATGGTTTTCTTGACCTTCTCCTGTCCGATATATTCGTCCAGTGTTTTGGGACGAAGAGAGTTTTCGACTTTCTCATCCTCTGTCTGAACCTGTGTTGATATGATCCGATGTTCCATGTCTGCTCCTGCTATTTATGAGATCTTCCGCCTGATTTGCAATATCTTTCCGATCGATCAGATCTTAAGTCCGATCTTCTTTAAAATTTCCCGGATCCAGCTCTCGGTATCCATCTTTGTATCAGCCGGAAAGTCACTCATGGCCTTTAAAATTTCCGTAGAAGAATAACCCAGAGACTCCAAAGCAAGGATGGCATCCTTCCTTTCCTGATTCCCCTGATTCCCTGCCGGGTCTATATTTCCTTCGGAAACCGGATCGTTATTGGCCGGCTCCAGCATGGAAGTAAGATCCATTTTATCCTTCAGATCCAGGATGATCCTCTGAGCGGTCTTCTGGCCGACACCCTGAGCCTTAGACAAGAGCTTTACATCGCCTCCTGCAATGGCAAAACGAAGGTCATCCGTCGTCAAAGTCGAAAGAATCGTAACAGCCGCCTTAGGGCCGACTCCATTGACTCCGATCAAAAGACGAAACAATTCCAGCTCATCCTTTTTCAGAAAACCATAGAAAAAAAAGCCATCTTCCCTTACCTGAAAATAAGTATAGATACGAAGCTGTCTGCCCCGCTCCAGGCGGCCAAGGTCCCCTGTCGGCATAAAAATCTGAAACCCCATCCCCTGATGGTCCAGAATGATGGAATCCGATAGAATTTCTTCCACACTTCCGTTAATATATGAAATCATGAAATGAAAACTCCTTTCTGATCCGGCAGCCGCCGAAGGACCTCCACGGCAGTGATCCCGATCACAAAGCCGGCCGCCATTCCTCCCAGACTAAGGATCGGGAAGTAGAAATATAAACCGGGACTTTGCATCACAAGGGAAGCCAGAATAATCTGCCCCAGATTGTGGGTCATGCCCCCGGCCATGCTGATCGTGATAAGGCGAAAGCACCTGCATCGTTTCAAACCATACATGAGAAAGAGACTGGCCATTCCTCCAGAGAGACTGTAAAGGATCGAGAAGGGATTCCCAAAGAGAAAACCGGAAAGCAGGATCCGGACGAAACTGACAAAAATCGGATCCGGCAAACCGGTTCGATACAGCATCATCAATACAGAAAGATTGGTCAGGCCAATCTTCAGTCCCGGCACCCCGATTGGAATCGGAATCAGACTGTCCAGATAGGACAACATCAGTGAAAGGCCAAGATAGGCTCCCAGTATTACTATTTTTTCGGCCGGTCGATTTGATCTGTACTTTTCCATCTTGAACGAGTTTGAAACGATCCTTTCTTGTCCTTTTCGATTCCCTGATATGATCGATAATGCTTCACTTCCCATCAATTCGCAATCGAATCATAGTCGGATCCTTCTCCGCCCAGAACTGTGACCACAACTTTATGGGGCAAACAGACAATGCTTTGACCGTCTGCATGAATTTTCCCCATTTTCACACAAAGCTGATCCGGACAGTCTGCATCCTCCATGAAGACATAGCCCTTTCGGATCCTTACGGTATTGATCCTCTTTCCTTCCTTATTCTGAATTCGAATCGTCCGGTCCTTATTCAGAGGATAGGTTCCAAAGGTCTCTCCCTTGACCTGGATCCGGACTTTTGCCCCAATCTTTTTCGATTGGAGCAATGGGAAGAGAGATAAAAGAGCCGTAAGAAGAAGCATCAGAAGGATCAACAGGATGTCTGCCTTGCCAAAATCAAAATAATGGAACTTCTCTTTTTGGTCTATATTTCCCGCCAATCCAGACTCATCCTTCCATCTCACCGATATAATAGAAACCATGGCATTCCGTCAATTTGACCGGAACGATCTGTCCGATGAGGTCCGGACTCCCCGGAAAATGAACAACCGAATTGTTCTCTAATCGTCCGGTCACAAAGCCAGGAGTCTCCCGGTTGACACTTTCGACCAGAACTTTTCCGGTCTGTCCCTCCAGGGCCATGGCCCGCTCTCTGCCATACTTCTGGACTTCAGTAAGAAGGCGGGAGAAACGCTCCTTTACCACTTCCGGCGGAACCTGATCCGGCCGCTCGGCCGCCGGTGTCCCGGACCGCTTGGAATATTCGAAAGTGAAGGCACTGTCGTAACGGACACGTCTTACTACATCCAATGTCTCCTCGAAGTCTTCTTCGGTCTCACCCGGATAGCCGACAATGATATCGGTCGACAAGGCAACATCCGGTATTGCTTCCCGGATCCGCCGAACCAGATCCAGATAGGATTCCTTGGTATACCTCCGGTTCAT
>JAQXPG010000046.1 GCA_029100405.1 Lachnospiraceae bacterium
GCAAAAGAAAATAGAGTAAATTGGAAGCCAAAGGGAAAAAGAAAAAAACAATCAACACAAAACTGGAAAGGAAACTTGAAAATGAATCTTAGAATCGACACAAGAACGGACTGGAAAAAGAAAACAGGAAGGGCAAGGCAATCTTTCACTACCTTGCTCCTGACTGCCCTTCTGGCAGTCAGCTTGTGCCTTGGAAATACAGTACATGCGAAGGCAGAAAGCCCTTCTTATCCCCGCGAACCTGAAAAGACTGAAGTAAAATGGCATCAGACGATCAATCCAGATCCTTCCTCTGGCACCAACAATCCCAGCCAGGTTGTCGAACTCAAGGGCTACCTCTACATCGTCGGTGGCGGATTCCTCTATAAATTGGATCCTGAAGACGGTCATATCATTTCCAAAGCAGATGATGTAGCAAATGGAACCAATGTGTTTTTGACTTCGAACGAAGATGATACGATTTTTGTTCAGGATAGTGACTATGTTTACGATGCAGCCATTAAGTCCTATTCACCATATTACAAGCCCGTACGCGCCTACCAGGCATCCGATCTTAAGTTAAAGTGGACCAGTAATCTCCCTTCATCCACGTCGGCCGGCTACTCACCTTTAACATACAAAGACGGCTATGTTTACGGCAATGACGGGAAAACCTTCTTTGCGCTCAATGCGGAAAACGGAGAGAAACGATGGTCAAAAGATAGCCAGAATGGTATTTCTAATTCTGCACCCCTTGTTTTAGACAATGTTGTAATTTTCGGTGATAACTCCGGTACTCTCTATTCTTATAACAAAACATATGGAACAGAGCTTGACACATTGAGCATCGGCGAAAATCAAGCCATCTACTCTTCCTTCACCTATGCTGATGGCAAACTCTATTACATCACCCATAATCCAAATGCCGGATGGGGTAATAGTGCCAGTCCTGAACTCCACCAGACTCTGATCGATTCTGCCACCGGTGCCTTTTCAAACGATAAATCTGTTACGCTCCCTGCCACTGATTCCACAACCACTCCCCGGGTAAAAAATGGAAAAATCTACGTTGGAGGATCCTATGGAAGCGATGGCATCGTAGCTCTTTATGATACAGATCTGAACCTTCTGGGATCCAAAACGATCTCCGGCATGGGAAAGACCTATAATATCCAGGCCTTCGATGATCCCGATGATCCGGACAATACCCTCCTCTACAGTGCTGTCTTCGGTTCTTCGAACCCTTCTGACTATAGCGCCAAGGATCCAGGCACAGCGATCAGCCTGACAGAAAAGAATGGAGTACTTTCTGAACCATTGACATACAGTTCCCTGACGGATCCTCTGTCCAAGAGCTATTCTAATGCATTCTCCGACGCCCAGATCACCCTGGGTTCCGATGGCACCCTCTACTACTCCAATGATTCTGGTGTCCTCCTCGCCCTCAAAGCCAAGGAAAGCCCTGCTTCTGCCAGCCAATCTGATCAGGAAAACGAAAATGCAAATGAAAAGCCGAAGACTTCGAACGGCCAGGTGACAGATCCTAAGTCAGTATCTTCGACTGGAAACTCCGCTTCCGCTAACTCAACAGCCGGCCTATCAACGGCAGATTCCAAAGTCAACTCCCCTGCAGCCAAATCTCCTGCGACCGGAGAGACTCCTTCCTTCCCGCTTCTGCCGCTTGTCCTGTTCGGTCTGGCTGCCGCTGTGTTCACGGCTAACGGCGCCAAAGGGTCCGAAAAGAAGAACGAAATAAAGGACGAAATGAAGGACGGAAAGAAGAACATGAGGAGATCCCTATGATCCCAATCGTAGATGACCGCATCCGATCCGTCCGGCTGACCAGTGAAGACCGAAGCGAAGTGCTCCGCTATCTCGGCTACCGGGGCCAGACGATCGGACCGGAATTAGATGCACTCTTTTCCGAAGCGATCAACAAAGTCAACCGGGCAGTCGATCCGCGTCTCATCTACTGCCGCTATCAAAGAAAAGAGGATGAGAGTCTCCCGGATGATCTATATTTCCTCACCGGGCGAGATATCACAGAGCATCTCAAAGGCTGTCAGGAGATCCTTCTCTTAGCAGCCACGCTCGGATCCGGTCTGGACCGGGCCATCCATGTGGAGGAAGTTCGGGATACAACGAGTGCCCTCATTATGGATTCCGCCGGTTCGACTCTGATTGAAGCTGTCCTGGACAGTTACGAAGCATTGCTTCGGAAGGGCCTTAGAAAGCAGGGGCTCTACCTCACCAGCCGTTTCTCTCCGGGCTACGGAGACCTGCCCCTGGCCAGTCAGAATCCTTTCGGGCAGGCGCTGGAGGTCCACCGGATCGGTCTCACCATGACCGCGGAACACATTATGGTGCCAAGGAAATCGGTGACTGCCGTTCTCGGCATCGCCAACCGGCCGATTCATGAGAAGAAGAAAAGCTGCGCCAGCTGCAATCTGAATGCCAGCTGCCGCTTCCGTAAAGCCGGCGTCTTTTGCGGCGAATAAATAAAGGAAGTGCCTTTTTGAGAAGCGGTCATTCCATAAAAAGCTGAAAAAAAGCAAAAGAGATATTGTTTTGGAAGAAGGACAGAATCAAAAGATGAAAAAGATCACTCTGCTGGACGGTGGCATGGGAACCATGCTGCAGGCCCGGGGACTTGCCCCGGGAGAACATCCGGAAGTTTTTGGTTTCAACCATCCGGATATCATAAGAAGGGTTCATATGAGCTATATCGATGCCGGCTCCCGGATCATTTATGCCAATACCTTCGGCGCGAATCCGCGGAAACTGGCCGGCCAGCCAATCGACACCAGGACGGCCATTACGAATGCCATTCATTCTGCCCGGCAGGCTGCCGACGCCGGAGCCGAACGCTATGGAGAGAAGGTTTCTGTTGCCCTGGATCTCGGTCCCATCGGAGAACTCCTGGAGCCCTTAGGTACCGTCACTTTCGAAGATGCGTACGAAGCTTATAAGGAATCCGTTCTGGCCGGGAAAGAAGCCGGCGCAGACCTCATTCTATTCGAGACCTTTACGGATCTCTTAGATGCCAAGGCCGCTGTCCTGGCTGCGAAGGAGAATTCCGACCTTCCGGTCTGGATCACCATGACCTTCGAAGCATCCGGCCGGACCTTCACAGGAACAGCCCTCGGCGCTTTCGCTATGACCATGGAGGGCCTGGGCGTTGATGCACTTGGCATCAACTGTTCTCTCGGTCCTTCCGAGATCCTGCCCCTGGCCCGGGAACTCTCGGAATGGACCAGTCTTCCTCTGATCATCAAGCCCAATGCCGGTCTGCCTGATCCGGAAACCGGTGAATACCTCCTGTCGGCGGAAAAATTTTCAGAAGAAATGAAGGCCTATCTGGACCTTCCCCTGATTGCCATGGGTGGCTGCTGCGGAAGTAATCCTGACTTCATCCGAAGTCTTTGTCAGATGCTGGACCGGGAAGGGGTGAAAAGAGTCTGCTGGGACTACCACAGTCCGGAGGAATTCTTACGGTCCAAACCCATTCGTCGAGGCATCTGCTCTTCTACCGACATCTGTGAATTCGGCGGCGTCCGTGTGATCGGCGAGCGGCTCAATCCTACAGGTAAGAAGAAATTCCAGGAAGCCCTGCTTCGTCACGATATGGACTATATTTGTAAAATTGCCCTGGCAGAAGAGGATGCCGGAGCAGACATCCTGGATGTCAATGTCGGTGTCCCCGGCGGAGACGAAAAGGCTCTCATGGTCGAAGTCGTAAAGGCCCTCCAGGGCGTGATCTCTCTCCCCCTCCAGATTGATTCCGGCGATGCCGATGTCGTCGCAGCTGCCCTCCGCGTCTATGCCGGCCGGCCCCTGGTGAATTCGATCACGGCCGATAACGAACGGCTGGACCGTTTCCTGCCCGTTTTGAAAAAATACGGAGCCGCCACCGTCGGCCTCTGCCTGGATGAAGACGGCATTCCGCAGACGGCGGAAGGGCGATTTCATAAAGCCCAATACATCCTGGATCGCTGCATGAGTTTCGGCATCCCGAAGGAAGACCTCTTGATCGACTGCCTGACTCTGACCGTTTCGGCCCAGCAGAACCAGGCCCGGGAGACCTTGGCTGCCCTCCGTATGGTTCACGAAAAGCTCGGACTCCATGCCTGTCTCGGTGTCAGCAATATCAGCTTCGGCCTGCCGGCCAGAAGTCATATCACAGAAAATTTCCTGATACAGGCCATGCAGTGCGGTCTGGATTTTGCGATCATTAATCCAAACACCCTGGCGCTCATGGATGCGGTCTCTGCTTTCAAGGTCCTGTCCGGTGAAGACAAGAATTGCGAAGCCTATATCGAGCGCTTTGCCAACCGGATTGAGCCGGCTGCGACAAGTTCAGGGCAGAAGGGAAGCGGAAATTCTCCTGCAGGCGCATCTCCCGGGTCAGGAGCCGGCAAACCCTCTGCTGCCAGTCAGGCTGGTGGAGCCTCCACAGTTTCCGGCCCATCTTCCGAAATGACCGTGGAGCAGGCGGTTTTAAAGGGGCTGAAACAGGAGACCCGGACCCTGTCCGAAGCTCTGTTAGCAGACCACAGCGAAGAAGATGTCATTAACAATTATCTGATCCCCGCCCTGGACAAGGTAGGCGACCTCTATGAGAAGCAGGTCATCTTCCTGCCCCAGCTCATTTCTTCGGCAAACGCCGCTACAGCTGCCTTCGACATGATCAAGGAAAGGATCCAGGCTCAGGGCAGCGGCGATGTCTCGAACGGCACGATCGTGATCTGCACGGTCAAGGGCGATATCCATGACATCGGAAAGAACATTGTAAAAGTCATTCTGGAGAACTACGGCTATCGTCTGATCGACCTGGGCCGGGATGTGCCTGTCGAAAATGTCGTAAAAGCAGCCAGGGAATCCGGCGCCGGACTGGTCGGCCTGTCTGCCCTCATGACGACGACCCTTCCGGCTATGGAGGAAACCATCCACGCCGTCCACGCGTCCTGCCCAGGCGTCAAAGTCTTCGTCGGCGGGGCTGTTCTGACACCGGAATATGCCAGGAAAATGGGCGCTGACTATTATGCAGCCGATGCAAGAGAATCCGTAGAAGTTGCGAAGAAGGTCTTCGGGAAATAAGGAGGAGACAAATTGACCGACATCCGAGACTACTTAAAGCAGAAGATCCTGGTTTTCGATGGTGCCTTTGGCACCTATTATCAGGAAGAGCTTGCCCGAATTTCACGAAAGGCCGGATCGATTCCGAAAGCCGGCCTTCCTTCGGATCCAACCTCCGCTTCCAAACAGGAGGGATCCCTTACTTCCGATCCGATATCCGGCTTCGATCCATCCATGAATAGGCCCTGCGAGATGGGAAATATAGACCGGCCCGATCTCGTGAAGAAGATCCACAAGGACTATCTCTTCGCAGGTGCCCGGGCCATAAAGACCAACACCTTTGCCGCTTATTCTTTGAATTTGAAGGGAAAGGATGAGGCAGAACTCGTTATACAACAGGGCCTTTCTCTGGCCAGACAAGCCATCTTCGAATGGAGAAAAGAGTCCGGTCATATGTCAGAAGACTCAGATCCGGTCTACATTTTCGCCGATCTCGGTCCTGCTCCCGGGGACGGGCCGAAGCAGAAGGCTTCTCAATATATCGAAGCCCTGGACACATTTTTAAAGGCCGGGATCTCATGTTTTCTCTTCGAGACACAGAGAGACAGCGAGGGCATCTTAGAAGCAGTTCAGTATATCCGAAAAGAAAACAGGGATGCCTTCATTGCCGTAACATATGGTGTGCTGCCCGATGGCTACTCAACTGAGGGCCAGTTCTATATGCGCCTGATCCAAGAAACTTTGGCCAGTGGCCTGGTTGACCTGTCCGGCCTGAACTGCATCTCCAATCCGGGATCCATGTTCCGGCTCCTGGAGAAGCTCCCTGCCTCGATCCGGCCCCGCCTGCTTGCCATGCCAAATGCCGGTTATCCGGTGGTCCGGGGATTCCGATCTTTCTTCGATGGAAATCCGGACTATTTTCAGACATCCATGCAGTCGATCCTGGATCTTGGCCTAAGGG
>JAQXPG010000047.1 GCA_029100405.1 Lachnospiraceae bacterium
CCCTTGGCCTGAGGTGTCAGCTTCTTATATTGCTTCTCCAGAGCTGCAATCTGGCTTTCGCTATCGGTTGTGATCGGATTGGCCGTCAGGGCTGAGATCGCATTGGTCATGTTCTCTGCATCCTTGACATTCGGTGCATTATTCTCTGTTCCCGGCTTGTTATAAATATAGACCGGAGTGCCAACTGGTACAGCTGCATAGAGCTTTGCTGCAAAGCTGAGCGGCAGATTGACACAGCCGTGAGAACCGCGCACCAGATAATAGGTTCCACCGAAAGAGGGCTGCCATGTCGCATCGTGGAAGCCTTCTCCATTATAGAAATGCATCCAGTAAGCAACCGGTGTTGCGTAGTTCTGTCCACGGAGGGTTACATTTTTCCCTTTATTCGTAATATACCAGACGCCCGGATCGGTACCTCTGCCCTTAGGAGTATCTCCTGTGACGACATCCGAAGAAA
The DNA here is from genome assembly GCA_029100405.1 of Lachnospiraceae bacterium. Classification (GTDB taxonomy): domain Bacteria; phylum Bacillota; class Clostridia; order Lachnospirales; family Lachnospiraceae; genus Lachnocurva. The sequence continues at coordinate 458 of JAQXPG010000047.1, forward strand.
GGACCTGATTGCCATTCTGGATGAAATAAACATGTTGTGCCGTAAGGTTAACTTCCAAATAAGTAGACGGATTTCTCTCTGCCTTCATAGAATAGTTGAAATCACGGCTTACATTCTTGCCAGCCTCCAGATCCGATTTGATCTGGGCTACTTCTTTCGCCTGATCGATCTTAATTCCATAGGATCCGCCGGGAACTGTAGCAGTTCCTCCCCAGCTGGATTGGATGGTCACCGGCTTGCCGGCCGTATTATATTTATCCGCCATTTCTTTGACAAAGGCACGGATCGCATCATCCTTATATGTAATATTGCCCTTCTCATCGGCAGACATAAAACCAGCCAAAGTTTCCTTTGGAATGGTCTCATTCACACCATCGCCGACAAAGGAATAGGTCATCTGCAATTTCGTATTGAGATTCTTTGCAGACTTCTGTAACGTCTCATCATCCTTCGTCAAGGCAGGAAGATAGTAGCACTGGCTCTTTTCGAGATCTACGGAAGTCTTTAAATTCGTCAGAGCATCCCCCATGAGTTTGGTCAACTTGTCAAGATCTACATGATTACCATAGACCTCAGGCTGAATGGAATAACTGCCATTCTCGTAAACCAGCTTTGCATCTTCAGACTCTTTGATTTCCGGATTCGAAACATCCTTCAATGTCTGTATACGGCTGGCAAGCTTATCCTTATCATAAGAAATGAGGACCTTACTCTCATATGCGCTGGGTTTCCTCAAAGAAGAAATCCAGGCAAAACCATTCTGCTTTTTCAGAAGCTTTTCAAAGCCCTCTACATTATCTTCCATCTTCAGGCCGACTTCTTCCGGTTCAATAACCTCACTACCGGACTGTTCCTTCACTTCGAGGCGGAATCCATCTGTTTTCTTGGCAGCACTGGCCATGACCTCTTTGGGAGTCGCATTGCCGGAAGGAATTCCATTTACCGTACTCTTATAGAAAAAATGATTCTCATAATACAGGGAAATGCCAAGATAAAGAGCCAAAAGAGAAGCAATCACGATCCCGCCGATGATCATCCCTTTCTTACCGATATGAAGTCTGAATCTTTTCTTCCCGGTGTCTTCTGTCATTTCAATGTTTTCCGACATGAAATAATCCTCTCCTAACTGAATGTAATTCAATGTTTTTGGTTTCACGCACAGCTCTTTTTATTATAAACCACTTTCCATGGAAAAATCCAATATCTTGTCAATTTTATCCCACTTGGCTATAATGAACGAAGTACGCGCGAAATGCGAAATGATAAAATTGTCAGCATGGATATTGGAAAGCCCGGGTTATGAGTTTAAGAAAAAGGATTTTTCATTTTATGCATATCAATGGCAGAAGATTTCTTTTAATCTTCTCCTATTTAGCCTTTTATATGATCTGTTTCTGCTTATTGGAGAAGAGAAAAGTCGATTATCATATCGTAACTCTGCCAATTGATTACAAGATCCCTTTCTGTGAATATTTTATTATTCCATATTATTTCTGGTTTGTCTATTCCTTCGTTGGTATTGTCTTCACCCTTTTTCAAAAGAGGGGGCAGGATTTCTATCTCCTTGCTTTTGATATGGCCTTCGGTATGACCTTTTTTCTGATTTTTTCCTGTGTCTGGCCAAATGGTCTGGATCTGAGACCTGCTGTCATGCCCAGAGATAATATCTTCTGTAAACTCGTCGCCGGCCTCTATCGAACAGACACACCGACCAATGTGCTTCCCAGCATCCATGTCTTTAATTCCATCGGTGTGACGGTTGCCTTAAATAAGCTGCATGCCATCCAAAAACATCCAAAGATTCGGATCAGCTGCTGGATCATCATGGTCTTCATTATCCTGTCCACCGTTTTCTTAAAGCAGCACTCCATCATTGATGTCTTCTTTGGAATCGGTCTTCAGCTGGCCCTCTATCCTTTCGTATATGGGCCCCTTTCCAAGCCGCTTCATAGCTTCTTCCGGAAATATGTCGACAGGAAACATTTCTCTGCCGACTATGATCTGGAATGGTTCGGGCAATGAGATCAAATTAAGATTAAATTTTCACTTTTCCTAACGGATGAATGAAAAATTTTACTGAAATAACCCGGCCGAATTGATATGTACCATCCTTACTGGTTTGTCCATTAAAGAGGGTACATATCAATTCGGTCGGGTTTTTCTCTACACAAGGCTCTACTCCTGCAAAGCCTTCACCTCTTCCATCCAGATCCGGCTGACCGCATCGCTCGGCATCCGCCAGTCACCACGAGGGGAAAGTGCCACACTTCCGACCTTGGGGCCGTCCGGCAGGCAGGATCTCTTGAACTGCTGGGCAAAGAATCTCCAATAGAAATTCCGCATCCATTTTAAAATGGTCTCCCGATCATATCTTCCCGCAAAGGCATTTTCCGCCAGTCGGAGGATCTTCCGCGGCGAGAAACCGAAACGCATCACATAATAAAGGAAGAAATCATGGAGCTCATAGGGGCCTACGATATCCTCGGTCTTCTGGGCGATCTCTCCATCTTTTGGCGGCAGAAGTTCCGGACTGACCGGTGTATCCAGGACATCCAGAAGCACTTTTTTCAGATCCTCCGAAGACTCTTCTGCCACATGGCGAACCAGAAAACGTACCAAGGTCTTTGGTACCGAAGCATTCACGCCATACATAGACATGTGGTCTCCGTTATAAGTCGCCCAGCCAAGGGCCAGTTCCGACAGATCTCCTGTTCCGATGACCAGGCCATTCTCCTTATTGGCAATGTCCATTAGGATCTGGGTCCGCTCCCTGGCCTGACCGTTTTCGTAGGTCACATCATGATTCTTCGGATCCTGTCCGATATCCTTGAAATGCTGCAAAACGCTGGGACCGATTGGAACTTCCAAAAGATCTGCTCCCAGGATCCGAACCAGCGCCAAAGCATTGGAATAGGTCCGGTCGGTCGTCCCAAAGCCCGGCATGGTAACCGCCTTGATTCCTTTTCTTGACAAGCCTAATAAATCAAAAGCCTTCACTGTCACAAGGAGTGCCAAAGTCGAATCCAAGCCGCCGGAAATACCGATCACTGCAGTCTTGGCATGGGTATGATCCAGCCGCTTTCTTAAGCCCATCGCCTGGATCGAAAGGATCTCCTGACAACGATGTGCAAGCATTCCGGCATCCGAAGGCACAAAAGGGGCAGGGTCTACATTTCCCGACAGGGCTGTCTCCTCAAGGGGCAGATGGAAAGGAACCGTGACATAGCCGTCGTCATCCGGATCCACAAGAAATGTGCTCATCTCCTCGCGGTAGGCTAAGAGGGCGTAGAGATCGATTTCCGAGGAAATATAGCCCTCCCGGTACAAGGTATTCTCCGCCTTCAGGCGTCCCCCATCGGCGATGATGCTGTCGCCGGAAAAGACCAGGTCCCCTGTCGACTCGCCGGGGCCGGCTGCCGCATAGACATAGCCGCAATAGAGACGGGCGGACTGGTTCTGAATCAGGCTCCGCCGATAGTCGCTCTTGCCGGTCAGCTCATTAGAGGCGGACAGGTTCACGATCATGGTGGCTCCGTGCATACAATGGCTGTTGCTTGGCGGATTCGGGACCCAGAGATCTTCGCAGATCTCTGCGGCGATAACCAGAGTCGGCATCTCTTCGCATTGGAAAAGAAGCTGGCTTCCGAAGGGAACGGTCTGCCCCAGGAGGCGAACATTTGTGACCTCTCGGGGACCGGGGGTAAACTGGCGGCGCTCATAAAATTCATGATAATTCGGAATGTGGCGCTTAGGAACCAGGCCTAAGAGCCTGCCGCCCGCGATGGCAGCCGCCGTATTATACAGTTTTCCCTTCCAGGAGAAAGGAAAACCGACGAAGAAAATGCCCGGCAGATCTTCTGACTCTTTTACGATCAAAGAAAGCTCTTCCTCAGCGCTTCGAAGCAGAGGCTCCTGGAAAAACAGGTCTTGGCAGGTATATGCCGTAATGGCAAGTTCCGGGAAAACTACGATTCGGCAGCCATTTGTCGAAGCTTGCCGCATCATCTCCCGGATTGCCTCTCCATTTGCAATCGTATCCGCGACCCTTACCTTACAGGTACATGCTGCGGCTCGTATCCAACCGTCTCTCATAAAAAACTCCATTCCGCCGCCCCTTGCGGCAAAAAATGCACAAAGTAATAAATATCATTCTATTGTCTTCAAACAAAAACTGCTGAAAAATGCTTGCTTTTTCAATAGACAGTAAAACTATAACACAGTTTGGGGGCGTGTGGGAAGAATGTGCTGGTGAGAAGGGGCGAGGAGCCGAGGGTGATGGGGCGAGGGTTGATGGGGGATGGGGCGAGCGGTCGAGGGGGAAAATATCGTAATACGAGGTATTTGCTTGAATTACGATAGTGGGAGGTCTTGGACGAGAACCTGTTATCGTAATACGGGTAACTTTCTTGAATTAGGATAGTGAGAGGGCTTGGGCGAGAACCAGTTATCGTAATATGGGGAACTTTCTTGAATGATGATAGTGAGAGGGCTCGAGCGAGAACCAGTTATCGTAATACGGGTAACTTTCTTGAATTACGATAGTGAGAAGTCTTGGGCGAGAACCAGTTATCGTAATACGGGTAACTTTTCTGAAATCCGATAGTCACATGCCCGATTTGCTATCGGATTTTTGATATTCTCCTGTATTACGATAAATGGGTCCCAAATCGGGTGATTTTGTGGCTCTCACTATCGTAATATTAAAATTTGTCCTTTCCTACGATATTTGTAAGAGAGGCGGCTCCATGGGGTAGCCTGAATCAGGTTTTTCCTGTAAAATCGCCGAAGAAATAACAAATCTTATGACTTGTCATCTGGATGAAGTCCTTCATGGATGATCATATTATAGGCTGCATTGGCTTCTTCGCTGGCTTTCTTTTCGCGCCAGGCATCAATTTCTGAGCAAATAGCAAGCATCTCATCCACCACAAGCTCCGGACGATCCGGTTCGATCCGGTAAAGATAGGAGACCAGGCGATGCATTGCCTTGGGACTTTTCAATTGTCTGGCGCATGCTTCTCCCAGTTCTGCCGGAAAGCCCAATTCGACAACTGCAGCTACCAGTTCATCTCTGGCAAGGGCCCATTCCCTTCTTATCTCTTTATTCATTATTATCACTCGCTTTCTATCCGGCTTTTGAGTGAACCCTCACCCGATTAAAGTCGGGTGCTTCCAACGACACGATTAAGTTCGTGTCATGCTGTCTTTAGGACAGCGGACTGCCTTTCTACGATAAAGCATGAAAGAAATTCGCATTTTGCAGGGTTTCTTTCCTTGCCTAAGTCCATTGTAAAACTTATACTGGGAATGGTGAATACTGATAAATTCGAAATGAATGGAAATTATGACTACAAGCCTTGAAAATCATATAACAAAAAGCATTAGAGCTTATTATACAAAGAAACTCACGGCGGCTGGCGTATTTCTGCTCGGCGTCCTGATTCTATCCGTGTTTTTCTCACTTTTTTCCCTTTTAAGCCCTAAAAAAATCACATCGGATTTCAGCCCGGCAAGCTTCTATAAGAAAAACCAACGCTATATCAATGGCACCTTTCGGGACCTCTATTTCACCGGATACACCAGATCTACCTTCAGCCGGACAACGGGGTATTATTATTACACCATGATGAACGATAGCTGTGTTATCGTTCTTCTGAAGCCGGCAACCTCGGAGATGGGCCTGTCACATATCAAGAAGGTCTACATTTCTGCAGAAATTTGTAAGAACTCTGTGGACGAAAGTACGCTTTTACGTCATCTGGCACGAGATCTGTCCTGGAACCAGGCAGGAATGGAAGAGGCATTTTCAGATTATATGATCAGTGAACCGGCGGGCAGTGGAAACTTGACTGTTTTCCTACGCTTTCTTCTGATCGTAGGTTGGATCTATGGTATCTTCACCATCATTTATTGTCTGCTTTGCATCGCTTTCCCGGTTCTTTCACACCCCATCCGGCGGCTTTCGGTCTATGGCAATCCTTCCAAAATGCTGGAGGAAGCCGAGGAAGAGCTCCAAACCTTGCCCCAGCTTGCAACGGATGATATGTTCATTACGGAGCATTACTTCATTGAGACATCGAATTACGGCGTCGCGATCATGCCAATTGACAAGATCATCTGGCTCTATAAGTATTCTACCCTTCATAAATTCCTCTGGCATCATTTTGCCATTTCTTACACCATGTACATCACCGGTGAGAAAAGGCGTTATATCCGCTGCCCGAAAAACACTAAGACCGACATCGACGGTATCATGGACTATCTGGCTGAGGCAAATCACAAGATCTTGGTGGGATTCAACGAGAAGAATCGGCGCAAGGTCGAGGAAATACAGGGCGACCTGGAAGTTTTCCGGAAGATCTGGGGATTTCTGAGCCGGAAAGTTTGAGGTTTGTTAGTTTGAAGTTTGTTAGTTTGATCCAATTTACTCATCTTGGCTGAATAAGAAGAAAACGCTGAATAAGGTCTTCAATTTGTTCGAAATCCAAGGGTTCTTCTTCTGTTTCAAATGTACAGATCAGGTTTCTGTTCAGAAAAATGCCTTGTTGTGCATAGATCTCCACTTTTTCGTAAAATCGGCTGCGATAGTTTGCTACATCCATCAGACCGCAATGCTCCCAATAGATGATTTTGTGATCCATGGGGCGAAGAATGGTAAAGTCAGGATAAATTGTGCTCTCTCCTAACTTAAGACCTGCTTCATAGCGGTACGGAATTTCATGAGAAAGTAATGCTTGAGAGATCAAAAGTTCGGATTTAGACCTAACCAGTTCTCCTTTTCCGGAACGAAGTTTCTTCGTGATTGGATATGAGTTTGTTTCAAAAGAAACCTGATCCCAGGCAACTTCTTTTCCTTCAGAAATCCACGTACTGAGTTTCTTGGATTTCGCAATCTTTTGGGAATATGACTCGTGGAAATGATATTTCTCGTGTCGTAACAGGCTGCGAAGTCCAGCCTGCTCGGCAGCAATATCCCTTAAGTCTGCCTCTGCTATCCCCTTTTTAACCATGACAAGAGCCAGCTCTTTTTCTTTTTGTGACAAGTATTGCTGTCTACCATTGATAATAAACCAGCGTTCACTGTCTGGACTTGGACCATTCTTAGTCCAACTCAATTTGCCCGGCGGTGCATCATGGACCTGTTTTTCAAGTTCCTGTTTTCTTAAGTCCAGTTCTTGAAGTCGTATTCTTGCAGCATCATAGATTGTCATAAACTCCCCTCAGCTTTCTTTGGTCCGCAATATCTTTTTTTGTCCACAATATTTTTCATTTGTCCGCAACATCTTCCTGTTGCCCGCAATATCTTCCTTTTCACATTGACAC
>JAQXPG010000048.1 GCA_029100405.1 Lachnospiraceae bacterium
GTAAAAATGTTGTATATGCCACATACTTGCTTTTCAATCTATATTATCCTTGCTATGTCATCGTAGAGAATACCGTATCGACGGATTCATATAAATAGATACTTAGTTGGCAAGGAGAAATAAAGATGATAACAATGGATATGGTAAATCGATTGAGGGAAAGTCTGGAAGGGGAAAAGGATTTTGACGAACTGTCCCTTGAAGAGAAAATTGATGACATTAAAAGATGCCATCACGAGAAGGAACTGATACAAATTAAAACCATTCTCGATAAAATGAAGACTTATGAAGAAGGAAATAAAAAGAGAGAGCCCAAAATCGAAGAGATCTTTCAGGCATTCCGGGCTATGTCGAAGGAACTGAAGACTCATTTTGAGTTAGAGGAAATAGAGGTCTTTCCTTTACTCATCTCCAGGGCATATCAAGAGAATGAAATGCGAAAGGTCATTATGGACATGCAGAGCGATCATGGAAAGACAGAAGAGTATATCCATCGAATTGATGATCTGACGGGACAGTACCTGTATATGGCAGAAGATCTCGAACTGGCAAGAATCTATCGAGAAATGCAGGCTCTGTTCGCAGATATTTCGATCCATATTGGAAAAGAAGATAATTCCCTGTGGGCTGAGTTTTCATAATTCTCTAACATCTCTATAATCTTGGCACTGCTTTCCTTCATACCACGTTTGATCCATTCAATGATCCAACCGTAGATTAAGAAGGAAAAGGCGGAGATAGTATATGCCAATCAAAATAAAAAAATACTGATTATCTTGTGATATCATCAGGTCCAGCGAAGGCGTTTGCATTTACCCCAGGCTCAGTGAGCGTACCAAGAAAGAATTAGTGATCACTGAGCATTTCCTGCAGACCATCTATATCAAGCAGTTCTATTTGCTTAGTGGAAACGTGAATGAGACCGTTGGATTCCATTTTTTTTAGCTCACGATGGAGAGAGGGTCTGGATACATTCATCAGTAAAGCCCATTTGGTTACAGATTCGGGAATCGGAATGGTAGTACGGGCAGTCTGTTTATGACGAAGCAGCAACCAGAAGGCCGCTTTTTGTCCAATTCCGCTGTATGAGAAGAGCTCGATTCGCTCCTGCAGCATATACGTAGCGGTGGAAATTTCTGTTGTGAAATTTTCCAAAATACGCATATCCTTCTGCATTAATGACAGGAAGTCTTCCTTTTTGATCATCATGATTGTTGCTGGTTTCGATGCTATCACATCGCAAGGGTAATGGTGACTGCGGGAGAAGACTGCTGCTGGGCCAATGAGGTCGCCGGGATTTCGGGTCGAAACATTCACCATACTTCCGTTTGGAAAGGTTTTCTGCCCTTGTACCTGTCCTTCCAGTACAATTCCGATACGGTCGGCGGTATCCATCTGAAGAAATATTGTCTCATCCTTGTCATAACACTGAATACGGTGAGGTGTATCATCAAGCACATCTCGCAGATCTGCTGCTGTTAAACCGTTGAAAACCGGGCTTTTTAATAATGGTAAGTAATCCATATCTGGTCCTTCCTTCGTTATCGATGTTTATATTATACACAAAAAACTCTGTCAAAACGTATCTGTGGATACAGAATAAGGGATGGATTTCAGTTATTATAACCATGAACAAAGGGAAGCAAACAGTTCCTGAAGTTCAGAAAGGAGGCAGAGCATGAAGGAAAAGATTGGCGAGGTATTCTCCATCGCCAAGGACAATCAGACGGTCGAAGGATGCACAATCTCCAAAGCAATCCAGGAAGGAAGAAATTCCATCATATATTTTTCTCTCGCAGCAGGTACTGATATCAGTGCAGAGGTATTTCCTTATCACAAGCTGATCCTGGTAGCGGAGGGCAGCCTGGAGGTATACGGCGACAATCATTATGTCAAAACACTGACGGCCGGCGACAGCATTGTAACACTTACAGATACACCAATGGGCATGCGCACGACAAGCGGTGCGATTTATACAGAAATCGAGATACAAAAGGAGGACATTATGAATAATGTAATTAAGGCAGGCGAGGTATTCAAATTAGCAGAACTTATTCCTTATCAGGATGGCAAGATCGTCAACATCGATGTAGCTCACAATGACAAGATGAAATTTGTTGTGATGGCCTTTGATAAAGGAACCGGACTTTCCGAACATTCAGCACCCGGAGAAGCAATCATCTTCGCATTAGACGGTGAAGGTGTGATAGGATATGAAGGTGAGGATCACTTAATTAAGGCAGGCGAGAACTTCCACTTCGCTAAGGGGGGACTACATTCTGTGAAGGCAACAGAGAAGTTCAAAATGGCACTTCTTCTTACACTCGAATAATAGAAGAAAACATAGATAACAACATCAGTGAAAGAGTAGATCTAATCAAAAAATACGGAGGTTGAAACAATGAAATACAGAGTAAATGACGGATGCATCGGATGTGGCCTTTGCACAGGAACATGCCCTGAAGTATTCCATATGACGGATGAAGGGGTAGCTGAAGCAATCGCAGAAGAGGTTGCTGCAGAAAATGAGGCAGCTGCAGCAGATGCCATGAGCGGATGCCCAGTCGGTGCCATTGAAGAGGCATAAGGAGAACGGGCATCGTGGCCAGCACTGCGCCTTCAATCCCCATTTCCGTGAATGGGCCATAGCCAAAAATCAGAACTGGGTCTAAGCCAATGTTTTTTAAAATCAGCGGCTTAGACCCGGTTTTTTTTGTTCGGATATTGACAAGTAAGAATTGAGGCCTTATATTGTAATTGTATCTGATACAAGTACGAAAGGAACGATTATTATGACATTCTCTGCCAAAGATATGATTAGAAGAAGAAAAAGCGTGAGGACCTTCAACGGAAAACCTCTTAAGAATGAAGACAGGCTGGCCCTCGAGCAGTACATGCAATCTCAGACAAATCCCTTTGGTGTTCCTGTGGAATATCGTCTGCTTGATGCGAAAGAGTATGGGCTTTCCAGTCCGGTGATTGTAGGAACAGATCTGTATCTTGCCGCAAAGGTAAAACGCTGCAAGCATTATGAGATCGGCTTCGGATACAGCTTTGAGCATATCTGCCTTTATGCAGAATCACTCGGTCTGGGAACCGTAATGCTTGCTGCATCTCTCAGCAGAGCAGCATTTGAAAAAGCGATGAATGTTCAGAACGATGAAGTCCTCCCTGTTGCAAGTCCGGTCGGTTACCCTGCGCAGAAAAAATCCATCCGTGAAACCCTGATGCGAAAAGGTCTGAAGGCCGATGAACGGATTCCTTTTGAGCAGTTGTTTTTCGATAAGCAGTATGGGAATCCGCTGACTGTTTCATCCGCTGGTATTTATGCCGATTCTCTGGAGATGGCAAGATGGGCTCCCTCTGCGGCTAACAAACAGCCTTGGAGGGCTGTTGTCATTGGGGATACGGTTCATTTCTATGAAGATAAGTCCATGAAGGACAGTCCAATTGGTGATATTCAGAAGGTGGATGTCGGTATCGCATTGGCACATTTTGATTTGACTATGCAGGAAGAAGGACATAAGGGTCGATTTGTTGAAGCTGATCCAGGTATCGCACTTCCGGAAAATGTGCAGTACATCATCTCGTATGAAAGGGGAGAATAATGGATACACGGTTCTCATCAGCTATTCATACGCTGATTATGATTGCCGGAGCCAAGACGCCTATAACCTCAGATCAGATAGCGAAAAGCGTCGGCACAAACGCAAGCTATATCCGTAAGATCACTGGCTTGCTGAAGAAGAAGGGCATCATCGAAAGCCGTCAGGGAATCAGCGGATTTACACTGCTCGTGGATCCTGAGGAGCTTTCGCTGCTAAGGATATATCAGGCAATTGCAGAGACGGAGCAAGTTCATGTGTTTGACATTCATCAGAATCCCAATGATGAATGTATTGTAGGACGTCATATTCAACCGGTGCTTACAGATGTTTTTCGCGAAATAGAGGAAAAGGCCGAGCAAGAACTGAAAAACACCACGCTTGCGGACTGCCTGAAAAAAATGAAAGTAGAAATCGACAAGGATTGTCAGGTAAACATGCTTCTCAGTAGATGATTTGAAGGAATAGTGGTATTATCAATAGACGTAAACAGCACAAAAGTATAATCAGGTGAATGCAATCGGGAAAGTAGAAGGGTAGTATGAGTATACCGGGCTGGCTTATTTTAAATACATATGTGGCGATTCTTTCTATCGTTCTGCTGGGAATGACATTGAGCAAGAAGTCGGGCACACGCCAGGACAGCAGCTTTGTGTTCATGCTGAGTGTCATTCTCATTCTTCTGATCGCTGATTCATTCAGCAAGGCATATGTTCCTGGAAATTTTGGACTTATGATTTCAAAGGCAGGCACTTATTTCATTTATGCCTTTGATCCTGTTGGCTATCTGGCTGCACTGATTTACATTGATTCCTGGACTTCCGGAAAAAAGGATCACGTGGAAAGAGTCTTCTATGGCATCGTGATCGGCTATGTCTGTCTGAATTTTGTATTAGTGACCGTCAGTGCAGCGCTCGATCTGAGATGGTTTTACTGTTTTGCGGGTGCTTCGCACACGCATACGCACGGCAGCCTGTTTGTCCTGAGAGGCCTGATAAACATGATCTTCTGTGCGGTGATTTCTCTGTACATTTTTTTGCGGAGAAGTAGGATCTGTACGCAGTATACGCTTGTTGTCATTATGTTTCCCATGATCATTCTTTTTTCCGGCTTTCTGCAGGTGTTCGTCGGAGGAGCATCGTATGAATACGCGGGATCCGTGCTGGCATGTCTGTTGTTATTCGTGAAGGTGCAGGCGCGTAACATAGATGATGACTACCTGACCGGTCTGCTTAACCGAAGAGGGTTTATGCGTGAGATAGAGTACCAGAGCAGCCATTATCGCCGCGAACATCCCTTTGTTGTATACTTTGTTGATCTGGATTTTTTTAAGGAGATCAATGATGAATACGGACATCTGGCGGGTGATGAAGCTTTGATTACCTTATCCGAATTTCTTGTGGATGTTTTTGGGAGAGAAGCGAGAATCGGACGTTACGGAGGCGATGAGTTTATTGTGCTTGCCTTCGAAAAGGACACACAGCAGGCAGAGCAGAAGTTGAATGAATTAAAGCGGCGGTGTGATGAATATAATCAGCGTCAGACATCTGATCTGCGGCTGTGCTTTTCGTCGGGATTTGCGTTCTATGATCCGGATATCTATCCGGGGGTGGATCCGTTTTTCCGTCACATCGATGATCTGATGTATCAGGAGAAAAAATCTCATCATGCGCTGCGGAATTCTTCGGGCGTGTCTTCCGCCGGATGATGGATCCGGCGTAGATAATCATTTGTCTTGATTCGTATTAATTGAGCAGGGGCAGGATGTTTCCTGCCCCTGCTGCCTGCATCTGTTTTCCATAGGAAACCCGGAGGTTTGCACATCAATATAGTGACAAAATAGGCTGTTTCCTTATATTTGGATAAAAAAAGTTCCGCCGCAGCGGAACTTTTTTATTGTGGATCAGTTCGTTTGTGATCAGTTAGTTTGCAGCTTTCTTAGCTTTAAACTGAGCAATCATGGTCTTGATACTGTTTACAGCAAGGACAAGGGAAAGAACCACAAGGAAGGCTGCAATTACGGATCTGGCGATACACCAGCCGGCTCCTCCGACAGGATTTCCTGCAACGAGCGCTGCGTGATTCTTTAAAATGGTCTGGATCAGTGATGTAACTGTGACACACATCATGAATACCATGGGGATATAGAACATCTTGTTGTTCTTGCCGACTTTACCAAGCCATGTAGCTACTGCCAGGAGACCTACAGCAGCAAGGAGCTGGTTGGATGCTCCGAAGAGAGGCCAGATATTCAGATATCCTGTCATACCGAGACCGACGCCGAGCACAACGGTTATAACTGTTCCAAGCACAGGGTTCGTAAGAATCTTCTTATATCCTGTTACATCATTTACGGTCTCACCATCTGTCAGCCAGAATTCCTGGAATGTATATCTGGCAAGTCTGGTGGAAGTATCAAGAGATGTCAGGCAGAATACTGAGATTGCGAGGATGAGAAGGCTCTGGCATACTGCCTGAGTACCCTTCAGTCCGGGGATGGTGCTTATCATGGCGGCTATGGACATGGAGAAAACCTGCATGGGGTTTGTAACCTGGCCGGATGAATATTTGCTCCAGTAATAACCGACTGCGCAGATAGTGCAGAGACCGAGTACGCACTCGATCAGCATGGAACCATAGGCGACGGGCAGAGCATGTTTTTCGTTATCCAGCTGCTTCGATGTCGTGCCTGAAGAGACGAGTGAATGGAAACCTGAAATTGCTCCGCAAGCGATCGTAACAAAGAGTGCCGGGAAGAGATAGCCCTGCGTCTTATTGTAGAAACCGGTGAAAGCAGGCATCATGGACATATCCTTGTGGGATGCGAAGATTCCGATTACCGCTACAGCCATCATGAAATAAAGTAAAAACGAGCTCAGATAATCTCTCGGCTGAAGAAGAATCCAGACCGGTACGACGGAAGCCACGGCAATGTAGACTCCGATAACGATCATCCATACCTTCTCGTTGAAATAGAAGGGGTGGAAATTTAGACCGATAACGATGACTGCGACGATTCCGATGATTCCAACGATTGTTGATACCAGAAGAGGTGCATTTCTTCTATAGATCATGAAGCCGAAGATGATGGCCATCACGATAAAGAGCAATGAGATCATGGCTGTGGAAGCGTTCGTTGCGCTGGCAGCCTTGTCAAGTACACCGGACTTTGTATAGGTAGCAGTGAATGTTCCGGCAACCATGGAAGAAAAGGCTGCGACCACGAGGAGAAGTGTGAGATAAGTAAAGATACAGAAGAGCTTCTTCATCTTGTATCCCATTGTATCTGCGATAATCTCACCGATGGACTGACCTTTATGCCTCAGTGATGCAAAGAGGGCTCCGAAATCGTGGACACCACCGAAAAAAATACCTCCGACAAGTATCCAGAGCATAACCGGCACCCATCCGAAGACTGCAGCCTGAACAGGACCTGTGATAGGACCTGCTCCTGCGATGGATGAGAAATGATGTCCGAGAAGCACAGGTGTCTTCGCCGGGACATAGTCTACATCGTCCTCAAATTCATGAGCCGGCGTGGGACGGCTGGGATCGATACCCCAGGTCTTTGCCAGCCATCTGCCATAGAACAGGTATCCCATAACAAGGACCGCTATTCCGATCAACAATAGTAATGCAGCGTTCATTTGTTAATCCTCCTTAGTACAACAATGTATGATTCAAAAACGCACACTACAGTAGATGTGTGGATTTTTGCCATATTACATATTACAGATTTGAAATTCATTTCATTGGTAAACCCAGGAACTTTTTCGCATCCGCTAAGCTCGATATTAAACAGCATTCTTTAAAATCTTTTTTAAAAATCCGCGGTTCTCATGACCGGACATATTGGAATAAGCCTTTCCGGTAGATAAAACAGCCAATCCGGTACGGAAATCCATCCAGCCATCCAGAGCAAATCTGAAACTTTTATGAATCCGGCAGCGCCGGATTCGGGAGATTGCCCCACTGTCAGCATGATCAGCAATAATAATCATACTGAGGATGGAGCATTTGTGTCCGGGACCCGGATTGATTCTCTTCATCCCGTTCGAAAGGACATATGTCTCAAGCTTTTGATAATCATCCGAAGTTAAGGTCTTTACCCTGAAGAGGTAGGCGTATTCATGGCTGCCGGCCTCCCAGAGCACATTTCTCTTTAGAAGAACGTAAGAAGATTCTTTGATATGGAGATCCATTCTGGCGACCAGAGCATCTGGCGCCGGATTGTCCGAGGCAGATCCGGTGGAACCGAATTCCTCGTTGCGATCGATATCGTAATAACCGGAATAAGATTCAATTATTTTTTCGCAAATCCTATCATTCATAATATTTTCTTCTCTGTTTAATGCATTTGAAAAACTGAATACCTTATCGATTGAATTGGATTCATTATAATGATGAATTCCATTCAAGTCAATATAAAGGTTAAAATGTATTGAAAGAAGGTCAATCGGTCAAATTCTTAGCTTAATATATGTTATCGAATGATGAAGAGCTTAATATGTAACCACTTTCATTTTGGCCTGAACACAAGTGGACTACTTGTAAATTTGCACAAAATCATATATACAAATTCCTACAAAATATAAAATTTACAGTCTTATCTTTTATTTTCCTTTATGAAATGCTAGACTACATTTTGTTAACAAGCCTGATCGGCTGATCAGGATGGATGCAAAAGCTTGTTGCCTTATTTTAAAGACAGGGAAGTATTTTTTTGATCAAAAATGTAAGCGGTTACATTTAAACCATGTATTTTCGGTCAATCTGGGTAAGGGGATACACTCCCGGACTTGGGACAAGACGAGGAAGCTTTCGCATATGCCGTTTCATTTAGAAAAGGGGGAAGAAAGAGAATGAATCAAAGTTGGTTCCGAAGGTATCCGT
>JAQXPG010000049.1 GCA_029100405.1 Lachnospiraceae bacterium
GCCACGGGCATCCTCATCCCGGAAACAAGGAGCGATCTGGAAATAACGGTCGAAGCCTGCTGTCATCAGAAGCTGCTTGAACTGCTGGGGAGCCTGGGGCAGAGCGTAGAACTTGCCCGGGTGCTTTCTGGACGGAACCAGATAATCTCTCGCTCCTTCCGGAGAAGATGCGGTAAGGATCGGGGTGGTGATCTCCATAAATCCATGGTCCGTCATGGCATCCCGAAGGGCCTTGATCACCTGGGAACGAAGAATGATATTCTTCTTCAATTCCGGATTCCTGAGGTCCAGATAGCGATACTTGAGACGGATGGACTCATCTGCCTCTCTGGACCGGTTGATCTCGAAGGGAAGCTCCTTGTAACGGCACTTACCGAGGACTTCGACCTTGGTCGGCACAACTTCAATATCACCGGTCTCTTGCTTCGGGTTCTTGGAACTTCTCTCACGGACCGTTCCCTCTACGGCAATGGTGGATTCCTTGTTGATCTCCTTAAAGGTCTTCACCATCTCTTCGCTGTCTGCAGTGATCTGGGTCGTTCCATAGAAATCACGGATGACAATAAATGCCAGATTCGAGCCGACTTCACGCATATTTTCCAGCCAGCCTGCCAGACGAACGGACTTCCCGGCATCCGAGAGCCGAAGCTCGCCACAGGTGTGGGTACGCGACTGCATCATGTTTTCTCCTTTTCTGTCTTTTTTCTAACTATAATAATCGATGTTTCGGTCTAAATTTCGACCAGTTCCATAAAAAGCTGTCTCAATGAAAGGAAATCAGCGGTTGAAGAATTCCTCAATGTCTGCATATCCTTCCTTGGCCAGCTGCTCCTTCTGGAACTTGGCATTCTTCATACGGCGAACGACAAGGACGGTCTTCCCCTTCTTTCGCTCCTCACTGGCCTTCTGCATGACACTTACCAGCTTCTCTGCCGGGTAATTCTTTTCAACGAGATAAGCGATCTTTGTCGGCCGATTGGGAATCTGGAAGTCATGCTCCATGAGAAGGAGAATGATCCGCTCGAAGCCGATGGAGAAACCGCAGGCCGGGACATCATGTCCTGCAAAACGGCCGACCATGTGATCATAACGTCCGCCGCCACCGCAGCTTCCGCCGAATTCCGGGATCGCGATCTCGAAAATGGTTCCGGTATAATAGCCCATTCCTCTGACCAGAGTCGGATCGAAGACCAGCTTAAACTCCGCCTCCTTGGCCTCATTCACTGCGGTCTCAATTTCCTCAAGAGATGTGGCAACAGCCGGATCCAAAAAACCGGAAAGCTTTGCAGAAAGGATCGCACACCCCTCTCTGACAGAGCTTACGCCCTGCAATTCCCGGAAGAGGGCAACATATTTATCGACAGAATCTGCGGCAAACTTTTCTTTCAGTTCATTCGTCACACCATCGAGGCCGATCTTATCCATCTTGTCAAGGATAATGAAGACCTCTTCGGTATCTGCATCCTGAAAGCCGGCATAGTTTGCCATAGCCTTTAAGATCCTCCGCTCATTGATCCGGATCTCGAAATTTTTGAAACCGATCCGGCCCAGCGTTGTCGTCGTTGCCAGGATCAGCTCGATCTCAGCCAGGTTACTGGGCTCGCCGAGAATGTCAATATCACACTGGGTAAACTGACGATAGCGGCCACGCTGGGGTCTGTCAGCCCGCCATACATTTCCAATCTGAAGTGCCTTAAAAGGAGAAGGCAGATCATTGGCGTTGTTGGCATAGAAACGGGACAGGGGCAGAGTCAGATCATAGCGCATGCCATAATCCACGATATCCGCCTCAGTCTGCGCTTCTGCGACATGGAGCTTCTCGCCCCGCTTCAATACCTTGAAGATCAGCTTTTCATTCTCACCACCCTGATTGCTCTGAAGATTCGCGATATTCTCCATGCAGGGGGTCTCAATCGGGGTAAAGCCGAAACTCCGATAAGTCTCCTTGATGATATTGGTCACATAGTCACGGATCTCCATCTCCCGCGGCAGGATTTCCTTCATCCCGTTGACGGGTTTCTTCGATAATGTTGATGCCATAATTACTCCATCTATTCCGCCGGTTCATATGAAACAGATCATATAAAAGCCTTCCAGTAGAAACTCTTTGAAAATCATCGTTCCGGACTGTTTTGCCGGATCGGTTCTAAAACACATAAGCTTTACTATTATAGGACAGAAAAGGCTGTTTCTGCAAGTGGGCAGACGCCATAAAAAATCCCTCGGAAGACTGCATCGTTATTGCAGTCTTCCGAGGGGAAAAGGTTCTTCGTCTGTATCAGTCCACTTTGATCTCGTGAACCCAGCCTTCCGGAGCCTGGATCCGTCCCATCTGTACACCGGTCAGGGTATCATAGAGCTTCATCAAAGTCGGTCCCATCTTCTCCATGCCGGACTTGATGTTGATGACTTTGCCGTGGTCATTGATCCTGCCGACCGGGGAGATCACAGCTGCGGTACCGCAAAGTCCCATCTCATCGAATTCGCCGCTTTCCACTTCCGTGAGAAGGATCTCTCTCTGCTCTACCTTCATGCCCAGATAGTTCTCTGCCAGATAGCAGATCGAACGGCGGGTGATGGAAGGAAGAATGGAGTCGGACTTCGGTGTCACCAGAGTCTTTCCCTGATCCTTGATAAAGATGATATTGGCGCCGCCGGTCTCTTCAATCTTGGTACGGGTTGCAGGATCGAGATACATATTCTCATTGAAGCCTTGCCGATGCGCTTCCATGATGGGATAGAGAGACATGGCATAATTTAATCCTGCCTTGATTCCGCCGGTTCCATGAGGAGCTGCACGGTCGTAATCCGGGATCCGGACCTCCACCGGCTTCATCCCGCCCTTGAAATATGGACCAACCGGAGTAACCAGAATCCGGAACATATACTCATCTGCAGGTTTTACACCGATGACCGGATTATAACCGAACATATAAGGGCGGATATAAAGCGTAGCACCGGATCCATAAGGAGGAACCCAGGCTGCATTGGCCTTGACTACTTCTTCCACGGCTTCTACAAAACGGTCAACCGGGAATGGAGGCATTTCCAGACGGAGGCAGCTGTCATGCATCCTCTGTGCATTTAAGTCCGGACGGAAGCAGACGATCTTGCCATCTTCTGTCGTATAGGCCTTCAGGCCTTCAAAACAAGACTGGGAATACTGAAGGACACCGGCACATTCATTCATGGTAACCGTATGATCCTTAGTGAGCTTCCCCTCATCCCATTTGCCATCTTTGTACATGGAGACATAGCTGTAATCCGTCTCCCGGTAATTGAAATCCAAACTGCCCCAGTCAATCTCTTTCTTTTCCATTGCTTTCCTCCTAATCAATTGCACGTATCCAAACACAGAGCCTGTCCTGATGAGTTCTAAGCAAGGATCGGGAGATCTCTGTTTGTGTACTGGTGAATGAAATTCAATCTATGTTTGAATTGATTTCATTTATTATACTACAATGAAATCCTGGTGATGTACTAAATTCTGCACAATCGAAAATCTTTCTGTCACCTCATCCGACCAGGAATCGGTCCATTGCCTCTTCTTTTCTCCGGATCATTTCATCGATTCGTTCAATGTAAGTCGGGATATCCCGGACATTTTCGGTTCGCTTTACATTTCGGCCGCCGTCTGAAACATATTTCGAAGCGGTACCGGCGCCGAGAGCAAGGATCGTTTCCTTCTCTTCCATGATCAAAATGTTATAGATTCCGGCCTTTCCGGGTCTGGCAAAGCCGATATTCTCCAGATTCCCGATCATATGCTTCTGCCGGTAGAGATAATAGGGCAAAAGGCCCATATCCGCCGCACTCTGCATGGCCATCTGCATCAAAGCATCCGAATTCTCCATGGCATAATTCTGATAGGCTTCCCATTCTTTATTCAAGCGGGACTTGGCCTTGATGGCCAGGGAATGGATGGTCAGATTGTCCGGTCCAAGTGCCTTCACCTGATCCAGAGTCACTTTCACATCCTCTGTCGTCTCTCCGGGCAAGCCCAGGATCAGATCCATATTGATATCCGAAAAGCCCTCTTCCCGGGCCATCTGAAAAGCCGTCACGAGCTGGGCTCTTGTATGATGGCGGCCGATCAGTTTCAGGGTCTTGTCATGCATGGTTTGGGGATTGATGGAGATCCGGCTGACTCCATGTGCCTTCATGACGCGAAGCTTATCCCGGTCAATGGAGTCCGGCCTTCCGGCCTCCACGGTAAATTCCCGGACCGGCATGGGAAGTTCCCGGTCAATGGCAGACAGAAGCAGATCCAGCTCCTCAGAAGACAGGCTGGTCGGCGTCCCGCCTCCAATATAGACCGTATCGAGTCTTTTTCCTTTCTCCCGGATCATATTTGCCACGGCATGAATTTCTTTTATGAGTGCGGCGAGATAAGAATCCACCTGACCCTCGAAAGAAGCTCTGGCATAAGAAGGGAAGCTGCAATACAGGCAGGTGGTCGGGCAAAAAGGAATTCCGATATAGATACTGACACCATGCTCTGTATCAATGGATGACAGGATCTCATGCTCCCGGTGAGCGATCTCTTCCGAGATCCGGATCTTCTCCTCCGAAGTCTTATAGGCTTCCTTCATGAAGTTTTCGATCTCTGCATCCGACTTCCCCTCTTCGATCATCCGAAGCGGTACCTTGGTCGGCCGGATCCCGGTCAGAGTCCCCCAGGGAAGACTTCTTCCCGTAAGATCCGACAGGAGGTCATAGACAGCCCGTTTCAACAGATTCTTCATTTCCGGCCGGACGAAAGCATCATGGGCAGGATCCAGAGGCCAGTCCACAGGATATGGTATGACCTTCTGCCAAGCCTTCCCCTCTGCCGGGATCCAGTCCAGAAGCACTTTTCCTGTCTGATAGGTGATCTTCAGTCTTGTCACAGGGGAAGAATCTTCTGAAACTTCCGTTTCTTTCTTTTTCCCCGCAGTTTCCCCTGTATTCTGGTCCTTCTTCTCCGTATCTCTTTTAATTCTTATTCTTCGTTTCCGGCTCTGGTAAGGCAGATGATCCGCCTCGTCGTCCGGCACATCGTAGACCGTTTCTAATTCTTCGCGCGGAAAAAAGGCCTGAACCAGGCCATAGACGTCATATTCAAAATCTGCATGGTTAAAAACAAGTTCAATCATAGTGATAACTTACCCATCACATAAGGTACATATTCGACGCTTCTTCCTGGCGGATATCCGTTTCCGGCCCATGCCCCGGCAGGACCAGGGTCTGCTCCGGCAGAATCAGCACCTTCTCACGAAGGGCCCGGACCAGATCCGCCATACTTCCCTTGACCCCGTCGGTCCGGCCGATCGATCCACAGAAAAGGGAATCTCCCGAGAATAAGATCTTCTCCTGGGGGAAATAATAGCAGGCACCGCCCGGCGTATGTCCGGGGGTTGAGATACAGCGGAAATAGAAGGATTTGAGGGTCACGTCCTCCCCATCCTTTAAGAAGATATCCGCCTGATAGGTTTTTTCCTGCCCGCCGAGTGGCAAGGACATATTGATTGCCGGGTTCTCTAAGGTTTCCTTTTCCTTCTCGGAAATATAGACCGGAGCCGGAAATTCACTTTTAAGATCCGAAAGTCCGTCGATGTGATCCCAATGGGCATGGGTCAAAAGATAGGCTATGACAGAAAGTCCTTTTTTCCGGATCTCCCGCGCAATCCGGTCTGCTTCTGCACCCGGATCGATCACAATGGCTTCTTTGGTCTTCGGATCTGACAGGATATAACAATTGGTCTGAATCGGTCCTACGATCATTTGCTGTATTTCTTTTTGCATGGTTTCTTTCTATCACCCCGTTGCACGCTGAATATCAATCACGCTGTCGACCTGACGGATCCGGGCGATCATCTGGGAAAGTTCCTGCCGTGTCTTGATTGCAAACTTTAATTCAATGGTTGCAACATTGGCCTTGGAGATCCGGGTATTGATATATTGAATATCGATATCCTGCTCCGTAAAGATCCGGGAGAGATCCACCAAAAGGCCGGTCCTGTTGTTGGCATAGACACGGAGAGTAACATCAAAGGTCTCATCGGTCTTATTATCCAAAACCGCTTCTTCCCATTCGCAGTCAATGAGTCTGGTCTTTTCGATCTCCGGAATATTCATGACATTGACACAGTCCGTCCGGTGGATCGTGATACCACGTCCCCTGGTGATATAGCCGATGATCTCATCTCCGGGCACCGGATTACAGCACTTACTGAAATGCACCGGAAGATCCGGCATGCCCTTGATCCGGACGCCATTGGTCGAATGTTTCCGTTCTCTGGGAGGCGCCGGTTTCTGCACAGCGCCCTCGCCGGAAGTAGCATCTCCTTCGGTCTGGTTTATATTTCGTAAGACATCCTCATCCGTCTGAACCAGAGGATGATCCTTCTCGTACTCCTGCAGCATCCGTGTAATAACGCGGTTTTCCGTCAGGCCTCCGTGGCCGACTGTGGCAAGGAGGGCATCCCAGTCATGGAAACCGAAACGGCGGAGGACCACCTCCCGGTAGGGACCGATATCCAGCTTACTCCAGTCAATGTTCTTTTCGTGGGCCTTATTCATCAGAAGTTCCCGGCCATGCTGGATGTTCTCCGTCTTCTCCTGGGCGCGGAACCACTGGTTGATCTTGTTCTTGGCCTGGGTGGAATGGACGACTTTGAGCCAGTCAGTCGAAGGGCCCTTCGAATTCTGCGAAGTCAGGACTTCGATCCGGTCACCGTTTTTGATCTCATAATCCAGGGGCACCAGACGCCCGTTGACTTTGGCCCCGACCATACGGTTTCCGACCGCCGAATGAATCGCATAAGCGAAGTCGATGGTGGTAGAACCCTTAGGCAGATTCTTGACATCGCCCGATGGCGTGAAACAGAAGACCGTATCCGAGAAGAGGTTCAGATCGCTTTTCAGAAGGCTCATGAACTCACGGTTATCGGACATGTCCTGCTGCCATTCCAAAATCTGGCGAAGCCAGGACAACTTGGCTTCTTCGCTGTTGATGGACGAACCCTCGCCGGATTCCTTGTATTTCCAGTGGGCAGCAATACCGTATTCGCTGGTTCGATGCATCTCATAGGTCCGGATCTGAACTTCGAAAGGCTGGCCGTCCGGTCCGATGACTGTCGTATGCAGTGACTGGTACATATTGGGCTTCGGCATTGCGATATAGTCCTTGAAACGCCCCGGGATCGGTGTATATTTCTCATGGATCACACCCAGAGCCGCATAGCAGTCCCGTATATCATTGACAATGATCCTTACCGCAAAGAGGTCGTAGATCTGATCCAGCGTCTTATGCTGGTTCTTCATCTTCTTATAGATACTGAAGATGTGCTTGGCACGGCCGACAATGGTCGCGCTGATCCCGCCGGCAGACACGGCTTCCTTGACTTCCTCGATCAGCTTCTCGATATAGCCTTCCCGCTCGGACCAGCGCAGATCGATCTCATGCACCAGCTCCTGATAGGCGGTCGGCTCCAGATATTTTAGTGACAGATCATCGAGTTCGACCTTGATCTTACTGATGCCGAGGCGCTGAGCCAGTGGAGCATAGATCTCCTGGGTCTCCCGCGATTTCTCGATCTGTTTCTCCGGCCGCATATACTGGAGGGTCCGCATATTATGCAGGCGGTCGGCAAGCTTGATCAGAATAACACGGATATCCTTTGCCATGGCAAGGAACATCTTCCGGAGATTTTCTGCCTGTACTTCGACCTTGTCCTTGTCATAGTCCAGCTGACCGAGTTTTGTGACACCATCGACCAGAAGGGCGACTTCAGAGGAAAACTCTCTCGTTACATCTTCGATCGTGACCGGCGTATCCTCAACCACATCGTGCAAAAGACCGGCAACAATGGTCTCCTTATCCAGCTCCAGATCCGAAAGGATCAAAGCGACACTTAAGGGATGAATAATATAGGGCTCGCCGGACTTTCTCTTCTGTGCTCCATGGGCCTTCTGAGCGAAGTGATAAGCCTTCTCGATCATGGAAATATCCGTGTTCGGATGGTACATGCGGACGCGGTGGATCAGGCGGTGATAGATCTCTTCCGGTTCCTCGAAATCCTCTGTAGAAATGATCCCCCTATGATCCGTGGAGATCTTCATCTTCAGATTCTTTAACTGGTCCGGCTCGCTATTCACTGCTGCTTCTTCCAGCCTGGCCTTGGCCTTCTCCGCTTTTTCCAGAGCAGACTTGGACTTGACCTGTTTTATGACTTTTGTATCGATATCTGCCATAGGAATCCTGCCTTTCTTGCTCTGGGGAGTCGGATGATAGGACTGTCAAAACGTTTGACAGTCCTCATTGATTGTTATCCATTAAGTTTAGTTCAAAAACCAAAGCTTGACAAGACTCTGTATGGCTATAAAGGAAGCCCTCTCCTTCCAGGATTTTGATCGATGCAAGATTCCCCGGCCGGACCCTGGCGATCACATGCTTCAGATCCAAAAGATCCTCTTTAACATGATCTCTTACGAAAGACAAAACCGAGCGGACCGCTTCCCTGCCATAGCCCCTGTGAAAAAGATGCGGAGCGATCTGATAGCCCAGTTCCACGGTGTCTCCCGAAAGCCCGGGCTTGCTTTCGATCCCGGCCCGCCCGATCAAAGCGCCGGTCTGTCTGTCCGTCACAGCCCAGAGGCCATAGCCATAGATCCCATAGACTTGAGAAATATAGACCGACAGCTCTTTTTCTGCTTCTTCCAAAGGAGGCAGAGGATCGATGAAAGTGGTCATCCCAGGCTCGCTATACATTGCAAACAAAGGCGAAAGATCCTCGGGACAAAGCTCGCGGAGGATGAGCCGGGGGCTTTCCGCCATCCGCATGGGGATGCCTGACTGTCTGCAATAGGCCAGAAGGAGCAGGTCATCGGGAGGGACAAGGAACTGCCCATCTTCAGAGGATTCTTCCTCTTTCTTATTATGTTTAGAAGAAGGCAGCCTGCCATCAGAAAAATCAGGGCCCTCCGGCTGCCAGATCAAAGGGCAATCGGTCAAACGTATATGGTCCGTTTCTACGCCAAGAAGCGGGAGATTGGATCTTCTCGCCTGATCCACTTCCTCCTGGGTCCTGCAGATCTTGACCCTGGTCCGATAGGATCGGCTTTGCAGCAAGTCCTCCCAGATGCGGTTCCAGTCCTTCGGGCTCCTGTCAATGCCCATTTGAATGTGATGCATTCCCTGTCCTCACCTTAACTTCCCTGACCTGCTTTGCCTCTCATTTTCCTTCCTTGTCCCGTTCGCGGAAGCGCTTGAGCCGGTCCCGGATCTCTTTTTCCTTGCCGAGGTCTCCGGGCTCATAAAAACATCTTCCCAGCATGGAATCCGGCAGATATTGCTGGCTGACATAATGCTCCGGGAAATCGTGAGGATAGAGATAGCCCAAGCCATGACCCAGCTTTGCCGACCCCTTATAATGCGAATCCCTTAAGTGAGCCGGCACCGGATCGGTATAAGAATTCTTTACGGCCGACATGGCCTGATCGATGGCATTGATCGTCGAATTGGACTTTGGTGCAGTAGCAATGTATTCCGCAGCTTCTGCCAGAATGATCCTGGCCTCCGGCATGCCGATACGTTCCACCGCAGAAGCTGCCGCCTCTGCCACAACAAGGGCCATGGGATCTGCCATACCGACATCTTCCGCCGCATGGATCATGATCCGACGGGCGATAAATTTCACGTCTTCTCCTGCATAGAGCATGCGGGCAAGATAATAAACCGCTGCGTCCGGATCCGATCCCCGCATGGATTTGATGAAGGCAGAGATCGTATCATAATGATTGTCCCCATCCCGGTCATAACGGACCACTCGCTTTTGAATGCATTCACTGATGACTTCCAGAGTCAGGTGGATTTTCCCGTCTTTTGAGGGTTCTGTTGTCATTACGCCAAGTTCCAGGGCATTCAAAGCTCGACGGGCATCCCCGTTTGCAGTATCCGCCAGGAAATCCTCCGCCTCCGGATCGATCACGGGCTGATAAACTGCCAAGCCACGCTCCCGGTCATGTAAGGCTCGTTCGATCAAGGTCTTTATTTCCTCATCGGACAGGGTGTGCAGTTCGAAGATCAAGGACCTGGAGATCAGGGCTCCATTGACTTCGAAATAGGGATTCTCCGTTGTCGCCCCGATCAGGGTGATGGTTCCATCCTCCACAAAGGGCAAAAGATAATCCTGCTGGGACTTGTTAAAGCGATGGATCTCATCGATAAAAAGGATGGTCTTCTTTCCCTGGGTCCGGAAGCGCTCTTTGGCCGCTTCCACGACCTCCTGCATATCCTTCTTCCCGGCTGTCGTCGCATTGATGGCCTCAAAAGCTGCCTTTGTCGTATGGGCAATGACCTGAGCCAGGGTGGTTTTCCCTGTTCCGGGAGGTCCGTAGAAAATGACGGAGGTCAGCTTGTCAGCCTGAATCGCCCGGTAAAGCATCTTGCCTTTTCCGATGATATCCTGTTGGCCCACGACTTCATCCAATGTCTGCGGCCGCATACGGGAAGCCAGAGGAGACTCCTTCTCTGCTTCGTTTTGTCTCATATAATCAAAAAGATCCATAGACCATTTTCAGCCCTTTCCTGTTAAAAAAACGCGATTGACGAGACTCCTTCTATGACCATAAGAAGTATTTACGGACGATTCTTCGATGTCTCACTGCCCTATTATAATCTTTTGCATTTTCAGCGTGCAAGATTGTAAGTAAGGACTCACCAAAGCAGTATTCTCGGAAGTGCAAAAAAAGACCCTGCAGGCTTTTTAAAGTCTGCAGGGTCTTTCCACTTACTCCTCTACATTTCCGCTCAGGACCACGCGTCCCTTCAGGTCTCCATTTTCGACATATATCTCAATGGTGTCGCCCATGCCGATATCATCGCCAAGAATAATTCTGGCTGCAATGGTCTCAACATTCTTCTGCAGATATCGTTTCAGAGGCCGTGCGCCATATACCGGATCGTAGCCACGATCGATCACCATCTGTTTTGCTTCTTCTGTGAGCTCTATCCGGATCTGACGATCCGACAGACGTTCATTCAATTTCTGAAGCTCGAGATCTACAATATGACCGATATTATCC
>JAQXPG010000050.1 GCA_029100405.1 Lachnospiraceae bacterium
AAGTGACAGTGCATTTGACCATAAAGTGACATTGCATTAGACATCAAATTTGCACAGAATTCAATCATTCACGCACGAACCAGAATAAAAACAGAGAAATCATATTGTTGCTCTATGGAAACTACCAAAAACAAATCGTGGCATTACCACGAAAACAAGAAAAGAATTAAAGTTTAATTGCCAGAATCACGCCTTTGTGATATATTTAACAAGCACTGGTAATACCACAGAGTGAAATACCAGGGACTCTGGTGAGCTCGACGGCTTCGACACCACGCGTCATCGAAACCACGCATAATCATAACCATGCGTCATCATAAATGGGAGTCAGAAGGTACTTTGGATACCCCCATCATTTCATGACTATAGTGTTAGAAGGTACTTTTGACACCTACGTCATTTCATGATTACAGTGTCACTTGTCTGCATTTCGCCTGTGGGAAAACGAGAAACCAATGAAGTAAATGAGAGAGGTATGATACTATGGCAGCAAAGGGAGATCCACATTATCCATTACGTCCGGAGTGTGCAAATGTTGACGAACCATTTCGCCAGCCTGTCGCAGATCTGGGCAAGCTGATCACTGACCGCATCCCGATCAAATTAGGGAAGCAGAAGATCACAAAGGATGATCCGGAGTATTGGGCAGTTGCAAGATTATGCACAGACGAAGAAGCACGATTGGCTTTGAAGGTTTTTAAGAAGATTCGTAGTCCCAAGACATTCGACCAGATCCAGAAGGCATCCGGAATCGAGGCCCAAAAACTGCAGGAGATGCTGGATCACATGTCCTGGACCGGGCTTCTGGAGTGGAACTACGAGAATCCCAGGCATGAGAAGCAGTATGTCCTTCCTATGTTTGTTCCGGGATCCGGCGAGTTCTCCAATATGAATAAGGACCTGATCGAGGAGCATCCGGAAATGGGTATGTTCTTCGAGCACATGACCCGTCTGCCTCTGGAGAAGGTGACGAAGATCGTTCCGGAGGGCGGTGCCGGTATCGGTATGCATGTCATTCCGGTCGAGAAGGCCATCGAAATGAATAATGAGGCCATTGGTGTCGAGAAGATCTCCCATTGGCTGGATAAATATGATGGAAAATATGCCAAGTCCCCCTGTTCCTGCCGCCGGTCCAGAAAGACCTATGGTGAGGGCTGCGGTGATGTCGAGGACGGCTGGTGTATCGCAGTCGGCGATATGGCAGATTATGTCGTAGAGACCAACAAGGGCGGTGAGTATATCAGCAGAGAAGAAGCTCTTGAAATCTTCAAGAAGGGGGAAGAAAACGGATTTGTTCATCAGATCACCAATATCGATGGTGAGGACAAGATCTTTGCAATCTGTAACTGTAATGTGAATGTCTGCTATGCCCTCCGGACTTCTCTTCTTTTCAATACACCAAACCTTTCCCGGTCTGCCTATGTGGCCCGTGTCGAGAAGGACAAGTGTGTTGCCTGCGGACGCTGCGTGGAATTCTGCCCGGCAGGTGCCGTAAAGCTCGGTCAGAAGCTCTGTAAGAAGGACGGCAGTGAGGTCGAATATCCGAAGCACGTGCTTCCGATCGATGCGGATCATTCCTGGGGAGAAGATGACTGGGATTGGGATTACCGCGATCATAACCGTGTAGAGGCTTACCGGACCGGAACCGCTCCCTGTAAGACCGCCTGTCCTGCCCACATCGCGATCCAGGGTTACCTGAAGATGGCAGCAGAGGGCCGTTATACCGAGGCTCTGGCATTGATCAAGAAGAACAATCCGCTTCCTGCTATCTGCGGCCACATTTGTAACCGCCGCTGCGAGGACTCCTGCACCCGTGCTACTGTGGATGAGGCCATTGCAATCGATGAGGTCAAGAAGTTTATTGCCATGCATGACTTGAAGGCCGAGACCCGTTACATTCCGAAGAAGGTCATCCCCAGAGTAGACGGAGACTTCTCGGAGGATAAGGTCGCTATCATTGGCGCCGGCCCTGCCGGTCTGTCCTGTGCCTTCTATCTGGCAGAGAAAGGCTATAAGCCGACCGTATTTGAAAAGAATGAGAAAGCCGGCGGTATGCTGGTTTACGGTATTCCTTCCTTCAAGCTGGAGAAGGATGTCGTTCAGGCCGAGATCGACGTCATGAAGGAGATGGGTGTTGAAATAAAGACCGGAGTCGAAGTCGGTAAGGATATTACCCTGGATGAGCTTCGGAAGCAAGGCTACAAGGCTTTCTATATCGCTATCGGATGCCAGGGCGGCCGTAAGGTCGGCGTTCCGGGAGAAGATGCCGAGGGTGTTGTGACTGCTGTCGACTTCCTTCGTGAGGTCAATGCGAAGGAAGCTTATGATGTCAAGGGCGATATCGTCGTTGTCGGCGGCGGAAATGTTGCCATCGACTGCTCCCGTGATGCTGTTCGTGTCGGTGCCGAAAAGGTAACCCAGCTCTGCCTGGAAACCAGAGATATTATGCCGGCATCGGATGAGGAAGTGAAGGAAGCCGAAGAAGACGGCGTAGAGATCAAATGCGGCTGGGGACCGAAGGAGATCCTTACAGATGAGAAGGGCGAAGTTTCCGGTATCGTCTTCAAGAAGTGCCTGTCCGTAAAGGATGCAAATGGCCGTTTCAACCCGACCTATGATGAGAATGACACGATTACCATTCCCTGCAGGCATGTAGTTCTGGCAGTTGGTCAGTCCATCGTCTGGGGCAATCTGCTGAACGGCGAGAAGGTAGAACTGGGACGAGGTAACGGCGCTCTGGCGGATCCCAAGACCTATCAGACTGCGCAGCCGGATATCTTCGTCGGAGGAGATGTTTACACCGGGCCTAAATTTGCCATCGATGCCATTGCAGCAGGCAAAGAAGGCGCAATCTCCATCCATCGTTTCGTTCAGCCGGGCAGCAGCCTGACCATCGGCCGGAACCAGAATGATTATGTCGAGCTGGACAAGACGAATATCAAGATCGAGAGCTATGACAACAGCAAGCGTCAGATCCCGGCAAGAAGGGAGTCTGAGAAGCTGTCCTTCCGCGATTATCAGGAGGTCTTCACAGAGGCTCAGGTCAAGAAGGAAGCATCCCGCTGTCTGTCCTGCGGCGCATCGGTTGTCGATGAGAATCACTGCATCGGTTGTGGCGTCTGCACGACCAAGTGCGAATTCGATGCCATCCATCTTTTCCGTGAGAACCCCAAGTGTTCTACCATGAGAAAGTCCGAGGACAAGATGAAGTACATTCTTCCTTATGCTGCAAAGCAGGCCTTTAAAGTGAAGTTTGTAAATAAGAGAAAGTGATCTTTCGAAACATAGACCAGCCCCGGGCAGGTCTTTAAAGTGAAGTTTGTTAATAAGAGAAAGTGATCCTTCGAAACGTAGACCAGCCCCGGGCAGGCCTTGCTTTTTCGGGGCCTGGTCTACATTTATAAGAATGAGGAGAAGAGGTAAGTATGCACGAGCTAGGCGTTGTCTTTAAAGTGATCGATAACTTAAAGGCGGTGGCCAAAGAAAATCAGGTTACGGAAATCTCAAGTGTCACCCTTGCCCTGGGTGAGGTATCGACGGTCATCCCCAAGTATCTGACCGATTGCTGGAAGTGGGCTGTCAAGAAGCAGGATCTCTTACGGGACTGCGAGCTTCGGATCAGCCGGATCCCGGCCATCACATATTGCGAGGATTGCGGCAAGACCTATTCCACCGTGCAGAGCGGTAAGATCTGCCCGCACTGCGGGAGCGACCATACCTATCTCATTCAGGGGCAGGAATTTATGATCAAGGAGATCGAAGTTTTGGAGCCGGAGAATGAAGAAGAGCCGCATTCTCTGCTTGCAGCGGATGCGTGAAGAAGATTTATATCAAGGGAAGCGAGACTTTAAATGAAGATGGAACGTATCGAAGTTCCGACCCATAAGGAACTCTTTATTAAGAAGATGCAGGAAATGATCCTGTCCGGCGAACTGGAGCCGGGCTCCCGGATCCCATCCGAGCGGGAACTGGCCGAAGGCATGGGCGTCAGCCGGACGGTCATTAATTCCGGGATCTCCACCCTGGTCGATCAGGGTTTTCTAAGGGTTCAGCCCCGCCAGGGGACTTTTGTCACGGATTACCGTCGGGAAGGGTCGCTGAAAACTTTCCGCGCGATCTTGGAATTAAAAGGAGATATCCTATCGGATGAAGATATCCGATCCATTTTAGAGATCCGCTGGGGCTTGAGCCAGATCACATTGAAGCATGCGATTGAGCGGGCCTCCGATGAGGAGATGGAGAGTTTGTCCGTCTGTCTGACTCATTTGAAGGAAGCAAAAACTCCGATGGAGGCAGCGGAAGCCAGTTTTGAATTCCAATGGAATCTGTCCGTGATCGGGAAAAGTGATATCCTGACGGCCTTGATCGTTTCCTTCAAACCTGCCGTTATCACTCTCTGGCAGCGTTTCTGCCGGAAATACGGGATGGAGGTTCTCTATCAGCACACGAAGAAGACTTACGAC
>JAQXPG010000051.1 GCA_029100405.1 Lachnospiraceae bacterium
CGGCGGAGGCCTTATGGGGGGAATCCTGTCTTCCTGGCTTCAGACGGCTTTCGGCCTGGTCGGTGCCTATGTTGTTGACATTATTCTTATGATTCTTTTCCTGGTTCTTATGACGGAGCGGTCCGGTGTTCGAAAGCTTCAGGAAGAAAAGAGAAAGCATGATGCCAGAGTCGAGGAAAAGAGGGCATTAGGGCCGGATATCCGGATCGAAACCCCTCGAAACAAAGAATCCGGAAAAGAATCCGGAAAAGAATCCGAAAAAGAAGAATCACCAAAAGCAAAGATCCGTCCCTTCGTCACTGCACCCGGTCGGAAAAAGCCGGACATCAAAAATGCGGAAATCATTCAAAATGAAGACAGTCCCTTTCGGAAAGACCGGCTTGCCCGTGGCGTTTCTATGAATACAGAGATTCCCGAACAGGCTGTCACTCCCTTAAGCAGCTCCGGCCAAAGCGGCGTGGAGAATCCTGTCCGTATGGAAGTTAATTCCAAAGAAGTGGAGATCCAAAGCGTAGATCATTATGACCTGAGATCCGGTCAAGAAGAGAAGACTGAGAAGAATGCCCCGCGCATTCACTCTGCATTTCAGCCGGATTCGGATCATGATCCTTCCATGCAGAAACTCTTAGACCGGGCAGAAGAAGACCAAAAACAGCGAATAAACGAGAATACCGGGGCACCTGCAGAAGATTTAAGCCACGCGGATACTGACGAGAGAAAGCCGAATTCTCATTTATCCACTTTCGGAATTTCAAATGCAAATCTACATATACAATCAGCCAGAGTGGAAGATGTGCATACGAATCATAGCAATGTAAGCGAATCTTCTAGCATTTCTTCGAAGGAAAGTTCAGCGGAAGGTTCAGCGGAAGCTTCAGCGCCTAAGCCTTATCAATTTCCGCCTGTCTCCCTCTTGAATCCGGTGAAAAGACAGAACCGGGAAAATGATTCCATTCTCCATGGCACCGCCATGAAACTGGAAGAGACCTTAAAGAATTTCGGTATCAATGTTCAGATCACGGATATCAGCCGGGGACCGGCAGTTACCCGCTATGAGCTCCAGCCGGAAATGGGCGTCAAGGTCTCAAGAATCGTAAACCTGCAGGATGATATCAAAATGAATCTTGCGGCAACGGATATCCGGATCGAAGCCCCGATTCCCGGAAAGGCAGCCATTGGGATCGAAGTTCCAAATAAAGAGCCTTCCATGGTTCCTTTCCGTGAGATCGTTGAGACCAATGACTTCCAGACGGCAAAATCTAAGATCTCCTTTGCCGTCGGACGAGACATCGCCGGCAAGGTCGTCATTTCCGATATCGCAAAAATGCCGCATCTCCTGATTGCAGGTGCAACCGGATCCGGTAAATCGGTCTGCATTAATACCATTATTATGAGTATTCTTTATCGGGCGACTCCGGATGAAGTAAAATTCATTATGATCGATCCCAAGGTCGTTGAGCTTTCCGTTTATAATGGGATCCCCCATCTTCTGATCCCGGTCGTGACCGATCCGAAGAAGGCGTCTGCTGCCCTGCAGTGGGCCGTCAATGAAATGACCCTTCGCTATAAAAAATTTGCGGAATCACATGTCCGTGATATGAAGGGATATAATAGTAAGATCCACGACGGTCAGATCACGATCTATAATGAAAACGGCGAAGAAGAAAGCCTTCCCGCTCAGAAAATGCCTCAGCTTGTTGTGATCGTGGATGAGCTTGCCGACCTTATGATGGTCGCATCGAAAGAAGTGGAAGAGTCCATCTGCCGCCTGGCCCAGCTGGCCAGAGCCGCAGGGATTCATCTGATCATTGCAACACAGAGACCTTCTGTAAATGTCATCACCGGACTCATCAAGGCCAATATGCCGAGCCGGATCGCTTTTGCTGTTACATCCGGTGTTGATTCCAGAACCATTCTGGATATGACCGGCGCCGAAAAGCTTCTGGGAAAGGGCGATATGCTCTATTATCCGCAGGGAATGTCCAAGCCCATTCGGGTACAGGGCTGTTTTGTTTCCGATGAAGAAGTCGGCAAGGTCGTGCATTTCTTAAAGAGTAATAATGAGAGCAGCGGTTATGATGCCGCCA
The DNA here is from genome assembly GCA_029100405.1 of Lachnospiraceae bacterium. Taxonomy (GTDB): domain Bacteria; phylum Bacillota; class Clostridia; order Lachnospirales; family Lachnospiraceae; genus Lachnocurva. The sequence continues at coordinate 2,088 of JAQXPG010000051.1, forward strand.
TTCAGGAAGAGATGCAGAAAGCAGAAACTGACGGCTACCAGTCGATCGACGGCAATGGCGGAGGCTTCACAAACGATCGGGATGAATATTTTGAAGATGCGGCAAGACTCGTGATCGAGAAAGAAAAAGGATCGATCGGTATGCTGCAGAGGAATTTTAAAATCGGTTTTAACCGAGCTGCGCGAATTATGGATCAGCTGGAAGACTTCGGAGTGGTCGGGCCGGAAGAAGGCACCAAACCCAGAAGAATTCTGTTGACGATAGAGGAGTTTGATCAGCTTTTGGCACAGGAGGCCTCCTGACAAGAAAGTCAGGAAGTTTTTCAAGGAAAGGAAAGAGGAGAAAACATGAAGACAGATATCGAAATCGCACAGGAAGCAAAAATGGAACCCATCTGGAAGGTCGCCGAGAGTCTGGGTATGACCATGGATGACTTGGATCTCTATGGGAAATATAAGGCCAAGCTTTCCGAAGACTTTCTGAAAGAAATTGAAGAGCGTCCGGATGGGAAACTTGTTCTTGTCACAGCGATCAATCCGACTCCGGCCGGTGAAGGGAAGACTACGACATCCATTGGTCTCGGCGAAGCTTTCTATAAATTGGGCAAAAAGGCTGTCCTTGCCTTAAGAGAACCCTCTCTTGGTCCTTGTTTCGGTATCAAAGGCGGTGCCGCAGGCGGCGGCTATGCCCAGGTGGTTCCCATGGAAGATCTGAACCTCCATTTTACAGGAGACTTCCACGCCATCACCTCTGCCAATAACCTCCTTTCCGCCATGCTTGACAACCATATCCAGCAAGGCAACGCCCTTGGCATTGATCCCCGCCGGGTCGTCTGGAAACGCTGCATGGATATGAATGACCGTGTGCTTCGTAATATCGTTGTCGGCCTGGGTGCAAAGGCGGACGGGATGGTCCGGGAAGATCATTTCCAGATCACCGTCGCATCCGAGATCATGGCCATACTCTGTCTGGCCGATGATCTCCATGATCTGAAGGAGCGTCTGTCCAGGATCATCGTTGCCTATAATTTCCAGGGCGAGCCGGTCACCGCAAAGGATCTTCATGCCGTCGGTGCCATGGCAGCCTTACTGAAAGATGCGATTCGTCCCAATCTGATTCAGACCCTGGAGCATACCCCTGCCATTGTACATGGCGGACCTTTTGCAAATATAGCCCATGGCTGTAATAGTGTAAAAGCGACCAGGGCGGCCTTAAAGCTTGGTGACATTGCAATCACGGAAGCCGGATTCGGCGCAGATCTCGGAGCTGAAAAGTTCTTCGATATTAAGTGCCGGATGGCAGGTTTCAAACCCGATTGTGCTGTACTGGTTGCAACTGTGCGTTCTCTGAAATATAACGGAGGAGTCCCCAAGGATCAGCTGACAGCCCCCAATATGGAAGCTTTGAAAAAAGGCATTGTAAACCTGGAAAAACACATTGAGAATCTGCAGAAATTCGGAGTTCCTGTTGTTGTAACATTGAATTCCTTTATTACGGATACAGACGAGGAAACTGCTTTCGTTGAAAACTTCTGCCGGGAAAGGAATTGTGAATTCGCTCTGAGCCGGGTTTGGGAGAAAGGCGGAGAAGGCGGTATCGACCTGGCCAGGAAAGTTTTAAAGACTCTGGAAGAGAAGGAGAGCCACTTTGCTCCGATCTACACAAGTGACCTTCCTCTGGACGAGAAGATCCGGACCATCGCGAGGGAAATCTACGGAGCCAAAGATGTAGAATTCTCAAAGCCTGCAGCAAGAGAGATCCGGCATCTCACAGAGCTTGGTATGGGTTCCTGCCCGGTCTGCATTGCAAAGACTCAGTATTCCCTGTCGGATGATCCGAAACTTCTGGGACGGCCCGAGGGCTTCACCCTTCATGTAAGAGAGATCTATCCTTCCGCAGGAGCGGGCTTTGTCGTTGCCGTAACCGGTAATATCATGACGATGCCCGGCCTTCCCAAGGTTCCGGCAGCCAACAATATTGATGTCACAGACGACGGCAGGATCACAGGACTGTTTTAAAGAAAACCGACGGCAGATAAAAAAGGAAGACCAAATCATGAATAGGATCCTGGAACAATATCAAGATAAATTGATCGACGGTAAAAAAATCTCATTGGAGATCAAGGAAGAAGTAAGAGAAGAGGTCCTGTCTCTGAAGGAAAAGGGACAGGATGTCACTCTTGCTGTCATTCTGGTTGGCGAAGATCCGGCTTCGAAAGTCTATGTCCGAAACAAGGAAAAGGCCTGTGAATTCACCGGTATCCGCCCCCTGACTTTTCATCTTCCGACCGATACGAAAGAGGAAGAGTTGATAAAACTCGTTCTTGATCTCAATCAGAGAAAGGATGTGAACGGCATCCTGATCCAGCTTCCTCTGCCAAAACAGATCCGGGAGGATCTGGTCTTAAATCTGATCGATCCCAAAAAGGATGTCGATGGCTTTCTCCCGGTCAGTGTCGGCAATCTCTCCATCGGCCGTCCGGGCTTTCTTTCCTGTACGCCTCAGGGTATGATAGAACTTCTGAAGCGTTCACAAATTCCGATCGATGGAAAACACGCTGTCATCGTCGGACGGTCTAATATCGTTGGAAAACCGATGGCCATGATGCTTCTTCGGGAGAATGCAACGGTGACCATATGCCACTCTCATACAAAGGATTTAAGAGAGCTGACCCGGCAGGCGGACATCCTTGTCGCAGCCATAGGAAAAGCGAAATTCTTCCATAAAGAGGATGTGAAAGAGGGTGCTGTCGTTCTCGACGTTGGTATGAATCGCGATGAAAACGGGAAACTATGCGGCGACTGCGACACCGAGGATCTTCTTCCTGTTGTATCCAAAATCACACCGGTACCGGGCGGAGTCGGTCCCATGACCATTGCCATGCTGATGCGTAACTGTCTGTATTCCTTAAGTCTTGAAAAGGATTTGATATAGTTCATGATGAAATGTAAAAACTGCGGTGGTGAGATCCCGGAGGGAAAAGTCTACTGTCCCTTCTGCGGCAGGCCGATCCAGGTCGTTCCGGATTATAATATGCTCGATGAAGATGCCTTATCTTCCATTATTCATGAAGACAAAGATGCCGGTGAAAAGGCCTCGATCTCTTTGATTTCCAACGCTTCTGAATCAAAGGAGATCAGGGAAAAAGGCGCCTTTTCCAACGGGCAGGCGAAAGCTTTCTCCGTAAAAAAAAGGAAGAAAAAGATTCTGGCTTCTGCAGCTTTTTCTGCCCTTTTAATCAGCTGTGTCAGCTTTGGTCTATATTTGAACTCTTATAACTATGCGATGGCTCGTGGTCGTAAGGCCTTCCACAAGGGGAAATTGACCCTTGCAGAAAGTGCTTTTACAGCTGCTGTGTCCAAGCGGAAAGAAAAGGACGCCGAGAGTCTCTATTATCTGGGACTTACCTATCAGAAGGAAAAGCAGAATGACCTGGCAGAGTCTGCCTTAAAGAAAGCTTTTTCCATCGATTCTGACAATGCGGATATCTTAAAAGCTCTGGTAAAACTGTATTATGATGAGAACGATTCTTCTTCCCTGCAGGCCTTAAAATACCAGGTCAGCGATGCAACTCTTACGGATCTGATCGACCCTTATCTCTTGCCGAAAGTTGAATTTTCCCTACAGGGAGGGGACTTTTCGGATGATCAGACCTTGCGGTTAAAGGGTAGAGGCGGTACGATCTATTACACGCTGAATGGTCAAAAACCCGGTAGGAAGAACAGTATCCGCTACACGGAGCCCATCTCGATCACCGATGGAGAAACCAGGGTTCGGGCCGTAATCATTAATTCTGACGGCAAAAGCGGTCCGGTCAGCGAAGAGACCTATCGTATCACTTATCAGGAGCCTTCACAGCCTCAGGCGGCGCCGGATGGCGGGACCTATAATACAGAGACATTGGTTACACTCACTGCAGATGAAAACTGTAAGATCTATTATACCTGGGACGGAAGCGATCCGACCTCTGACTCAGCGGAATATACAGAACCCATTGCGATACCGGAGGGAAATCATATTCTTTCTGTGATTGCTGTAAATCAACACAATATGGTCAGCCGCATCTTACGGTTGAATTATGTCTATCTGTCGAATTAAGATAGGACAAGGGAGATGGATAAAAGAGATGAAAATTGAAAAGACCATGTCTATCCCAAAAGAGCATTTAAGTAATCTCTTCGGGGAATTGGATCGAAATATCAAAAGGATCGAAGGTACCCTCCATGTTGATGTCATTTACCGGGGCGATGAAGTTCATATTTCAGGAGAGCCGAATTGTGTCAATGCAGCAGAGAAGGTGTTGACCCAGCTCCTTCGAATCTCTATGACACATGCAGAGATCACGGCGCAAAATGTAGACTATGCCTTAAGTCTGACAGAAAAAGAGCTGACTGCCTTTGCCGATGCAGCAGTATCCGTGGATGATCTGATCTGTCACACCATTACAGGAAAACCCGTAAAGCCAAAGACTTTAGGGCAGAAGAAGTATGTGGATGCCATCAAAAATCATATGATTGTTTTCGGAAGCGGCCCTGCCGGAACCGGTAAGACTTATCTTGCCATTGCCATGGCTGTTACTGCCTTCCAAAAAGAGGAAGTGCAGAGAATCATCCTGACCCGGCCTGCGATAGAGGCAGGAGAAAAGCTGGGTTTTTTGCCGGGAGATCTCCAGCAGAAAATTGATCCTTACCTCCGTCCACTTTACGATGCTCTTTACCAGATCATGGGGCAGGAAAGTTTTCAGCGAAATATGGAAAAAGGCCTGATCGAAGTTGCGCCTCTTGCCTATATGCGTGGCCGAACCCTGGACAATTCCTTTATTATCCTGGATGAGGCGCAGAATACGACACCGGCACAAATGAAGATGTTTCTGACCAGGATCGGCTTCGGCTCCAAGGTTGTGATCACCGGTGATGCCTCTCAGAAGGATCTGGCTCCCGGGACCAAGTCCGGTCTCGATGTTGCAAGACGTGTTTTGGGGAAGGTCAAAGAAATCGCCTTCATCGATCTGACCGGTAAGGATGTTGTCCGTCATCCTTTGGTTCAAAAGATCGTCAATGCCTATGAGGAATATGAAAAAAAGAACGTGAAAAGGAGATAACATGACCATACGCTTTAGTGAAGAAGTTTCCGGGAATTTCCCTTTTGATCCGGAAGAAGTCGGGAAAGAGGTAATCCTCCAGGCTTTGAAAAGTGAAGGTTTTCCTTATGAAGCAGAAGTGGATCTCACACTGACAAACGATGCTATGATCCATGAATTGAACGAACAGTTCCGGAAGATCGATGCAGCCACGGATGTGCTTTCCTTTCCTCTGATCGAATATCCTTCGGCCGGTGATTTCTCGAAGTTGGAAGAGGACCCGGATGCTTTTTCACCGGAATCCGGCGAAGCCATGCTGGGCGATATCGTGATCTCCGTTGAGCATGTCCATCGGCAGGCAGAAGAATACGGGCACTCTCTGAAGAGAGAATATGCATTTTTGATCTGCCACAGCATGCTTCATCTTATGGGCTTCGATCATATCGAAGAAGAAGATCGGGTCCGGATGGAAGAGGAGCAGAGAAAAATCATGGCGGATCTGAATATTCTGCGGTCAGAGGAAGCCGAAGACTGACAAGTAAGATCTGATACTGATATAAGAGTCATCTATATGAGGGAAAATTATGAAACAAAATAAGAATGACAGAAACAGTAGGGATGCTGCCAAGAAGTCGAATCCAAAGAAAAGCGGACAGGGACCTTTGATCGTCCTGACCCTTTTAGCAGTCATTATTTTAGTTGCAGCAATTGCCCTGCTTTTTCCCGGTAAGAAGCCTACGACAGGGAAGACCGTCGAAAAGAAAGCAAAGACAAGAGTTACAGAAGAAAAGAAAACGGAAGAAAAGCCGCAAGTGATCACAAGTATTCTGACTGGTCTTCCTGTATCTGCAGAACAAAGAAATACCCGGCCGCTTGCCATTATGATCGAGAATACCAAGGTCACGCAGCCGCAATATGGTACATTAAAAACCGCTGTGATCTATGAGGCGCCTGCGGAAGGCGGTATCACCCGAATGATGGGGATCTTTGAAGATTATGCCGGATTTGACAGACTGGGAAATGTCAGATCCTGCCGTCCCTATTTCGTTCAGATGGCTGCAGAATACCAGGCCGTCTATGTGCATTTCGGGCAAAGCATTCAAGGTCAGGAAGAACTGGATAAGGGCTATGTGGATGAATTAAACGGTTTGTCTTCGATTGGAGGGACTGTCTTCTTCCGGTCCAGTGACCGGAAGGCACCACACAATGCCTATACGTCCACGAATGGCCTTTTAGTCGGTATGCAAAAGAAGAACTTTGCTACGACCTATCAGGCAGACGAACATCAGCATTTTCAATTTGCTTCGCCTGACCAGCCAAATGTTCCTGCCGGCGATGACTGTGCCGCAGTTCAGCTTTACTTTTATGACAATAAGCCTTATTTTGTTTATGATGCAGCCACAGGACAATACAATCGTTTTGAGTTCGGTGCTCCCCAAGTAGATGCAGCAGCCAATAATGCCCAGCTTACTGCCACGAATATTATTCTCCAGTTTACGCCGTCTTCTTACTATGATGAGGAACACTATCGTATGAAGATCGATCTGATCGGAAGCGGCACGGGAAAATTCCTGACGCGTGGTAAGATCGAAGACATTACCTGGAAAAAGGACAGTGAAACCGGCATCACTCATTATTATGACGGATCCGGTAAGGAGATCGTCTTGAATCCGGGACGGACCTGGATCAGTATTATCGAAAAGAATGCAGAGGGGAAAAATACCTTTTACAAGACGCTGGATGAATTTAATAATCGATGAGTTATGATTCATAAAAACTGGTCAAACGAAAAACAGATGGAATGAGACAAGAGAAGATCATGACAGATAACAAGAAAAAATCAAATTCCTTATTAGTACAGGGTTCTATCCTTGTAATGACATCCTTTATCAGCAGACTGATCGGCCTGTGCTACCGTTTCCCACTGACCAGAATTGTCGGGAAAATCGGTATGGATTATTATGGAACTGCCTATTCCATCTACAGTATTCTTCTGGTCGTTTCTACCTACAGCGTTCCAACAGCTATTTCGAAAATGATCTCGGAACGGGAAGCAGTCAAAGATTACGAAAACTCCCGGCGAATTTTCAAGGGATCTCTGATTGCCATGACACTCGTAGGTCTCTTTATGTCTCTGCTTTTCTACTTCGGAGCAGACTTCCTGGCAGGAACCGTTCAGACACCCATGGCAGCTTCCGCCTTACGTGTTCTTGCCCCGGTTCTTTTGGTTACATCGATTTTAGGCGTTGTCCGCGGCTACTTCCAGGGCTTTAATACCATGGTGCCTACGGCAGTTTCCCAGATCATCGAGCAGATCGTCAATGCCGTCATTTCCGTACTGGCAGCCTATGAACTCGTATCTTACGGGAACAGGGTGGAAAGCCTTTTGAATCAGCCCAATATGTCATCTGCTTATGGAGCTGCAGGTGGTACGCTCGGTACTGTTGTCGGTGGTATTGCCGCTTTGATCTTCCTCCTTTTTATTCTGGTTCCTTTCTTAAAGAGCCGGAAGAAAAGAAGAAGTACGACTTATAAGGCAGACAGCTACCGTGTCATTCTCTTGATCATGATTGCCACGGTCTTCCCCATGGTCTTAAATTCTATTATTTACAATATTGCACCCGTAGCGGAGATGTATGTCTTCAAGAATATTGCTGTTTTTCAGAAATACAGCGCCAGACAGATCTCCCTCTGGTGGATGGCATATAGTCAGGAATTTATGGTGATCCAGAACCTTCCGGTCACCGTTGCATCCTCTTTGGCTTCTCCCATTGTTCCATCACTGGCAGAGTCTTATGTCCAGAATGATCGTAAGGCCATTCGTGCCAAGACCAGTTCTGTCACCCGTTTCGTTATGGCAATTGTGCTTCCCATGATGGTGGGTATGATGGTTCTGTCAGGGCCCCTTCTCCTGTTATTGTTTGGAGATGCAGACCATACCTCTGCAATGATCATGATGCTTGGTGCTTTATCGGTTCCCTTTTATTCCCTGTCTGCCATGTCAAGCAGCATTCTGCAGGGAATTGATAAGCTTCGGATCCCGGTCCGAAATTCCATCATCACTTTGATTTCTCATATGGGACTTCTGTCGATCCTTCTTCTGGTCTTCAAAATGAATATCTTTGCGGTCGTTATTTCCTATATTTTCGATGGCTTTCTGACGGCTGCCTTAAATAATATCGCTGTCCGGAAATACACGAAGACCCGTTATCCAATTGGAAAGGTCTTCCTGATTCCCCTGTTTTCCTCCATCATCATGGGCTTGGCAGTATTTGCAATCTATCATGTGCTCTTTGCCATTACTTCAAGGAATGCCATTGCCGTCGTGATCTCCGTATTTGCCGGCATCCTGATCTATGGCCTTGTTATTTTAAAAACCGGCGGTATCACAGAGAGCGAACTCAGGCGTCTTCCCAAGGGGGATTCCCTCTGTGGCCTGGCCAGAAGGCTTCATCTTTTCCCTTAAGAAATATAGACCAAAGCCCTCTCGTCTAAAATAAGAAAAAAGAAAGGATAAGAGATGCAAAAGAAACAGGTTTTCGATACTCTGATCCTTGGCGGCGGTGCGGCCGGTCTATATAGTGCCTTGTGGGCTGCCCGTTCCGGCCAGAAGGTTCTTCTGGTAGAAAAAACAGAATGCCTTGGGAAAAAACTATCCATGACCGGAAACGGCCGCTGCAATTTCACCCATAAAAGCGTTTCTGTCGAAGATTATCGAACTGATGACAAAAAAGCCCTGCAAATTGCACTGGAAAGATATGGGGTAGAAGAGACCTTAGATGACTTTTCTTCCCTTGGTATCTTCCCCACACTCAAAAATGATGGGTATTATCCCTCCTCCTTCCAGGCTTCTTCTGTAGTTTCGCTCTTAAGAGCTGCCCTGAAGCCGGAGGTCATTTTAACAAATCATCAGGTCAAGGGGATTGAAAAAGAAAAAGAGGGCTTTCGGGTAAAAGTCCTGGATCTTTCTGCAAAAGACAAGGAAAAAGCGACTTCCTTCCTGTATGGAAAGCGTGTCATTGTCTGTATGGGAGGCGCCTCCTATCCGAAAACCGGAAGTAACGGAGATGGATATTACTATATGGAAAAACTCGGCCATCATCTGGAACAACCACTTCCGGCACTGACAGCTCTTTTGGCAGAAGATTATGATGCAAAGCTTTTCGGCGTTCGGCAAAATGCTGTTCTAAGACTGACAGTGAAAGATAATAAAGATCTCATTCTTTCCTCACGTGGAGAAGTGCAGTTCACTCGATCCGGCCTGTCCGGAATTGCAGTATTCCAGCTTAGTCTGGAAGCAGCACCTCTTTTATCCGAAGGGCAGACCGAAGGGCAGAAGCTGGAACTGCATTGCGATTTCTGTCCGGACCAAAAGAAAGAAGAATTGAAAAATCAGATCCGGTCTCTGATTCAAAGAGCAGATCCAGAGTCCGATCTGTCTCTATTCTTATGTGGTCTTATCCAGAAGCAATTGGCTGAGTTTGTTCTAAAGATCCTGGGTCTTTCTGGCCGAAAGATTCGTGAGATCCGGTCGATTGAACAGACAGCCGGACAGATTGCAGACAGGCTGAAGGATCTGGTCTTTGTCATCAAGGGACAGGAAGGCTTTGCATCTGCCCAGACGACAAGAGGCGGCGTCCTTCTTTCTGAGATAGACCCTGAAACGATGGAATCCAGGCTTTGTCCCGGTCTATATTTGGCCGGAGAGATCGTAAACGTCAACGGATTCTGCGGCGGATATAATCTCCAATGGGCCTGGACCAGCGCCTATCTGGCCGGAACGAAAAAATTTTCTCTGAAGTAAAAAATAAGGAACCTTACATGATTGAAATATTGGAAATCAAACTTCCCTTTTCAAAAAAATCAAATGGA
>JAQXPG010000052.1 GCA_029100405.1 Lachnospiraceae bacterium
TGACTGATCGGACAGACAGATGGAGATGTTACTGGGGATTCGGTCTATATTGTCCACCCAGAGGGAGGCGTTCCCGCAGCCAAGTTCCAGAAGACGGGGCCGATCGTAGTTAAGCTGGACGGACCGGCCGGAGGGTTTCGGGGCCCGGTCGGCCATGGTTTCGATCTCAGACTGGCGAAAGATCCAATGGAACCAGCCTTCCGGATTGGTGGAAAAGTCCCGATGGAGGCGGATCCGGGCGTTGATATTGCTGGCGTCCTGATACTGGCTTTTCATGCTGTCTTCCATGGCCGTCAGGTGAATGAGGTTCAGGATGGAGGACCAGTCGATTTCCTGCAAGGGTTGTTCCGGATCCGGGGCAGTAGAGTCGGGATCTGCTTTATGCCGTCTCGTGTCCGGGGCGGTAGAGTCGGGATCTGCTTTATGCCGTCCCGGGTCCGGGACGATAGAGCCGGGATCTGCTTTATGCCGTCCCGCCGGATTGGATAGACGTTTTTTTTCTTCGTCTGACTGCGTCTTCTTCCGCACTCGCTTCAGTTGTCCAACCGTCCGGTCGATGGCTGCCTGCATGGCTTCCATCTGCTCAATCCTCTCCTGGATCAATTTTTTTTGAATGCCAAGGGATTCAACCAGATTGGCCGGATCTCTGGATGCAATCGTCATTTCCCGGATCTCGTCCAGTGAAAAGCCCAGATACTTAAAAAGCAGGATCTGCTGGAGCTTGGCGAAGTCAGAGTCCGTGTAGCGACGGGCTCCGCTTTCTGTCCATAAGCTTGGTTTCAGGATGTCCTGTTTATCATAATAACGGATGGTCCGGATGGTCACATGAGCCTTCTCGGCGAACTGGCCGGTGGTGTAGACCTTCTGAGTGACAGGGTCTTGATTCGTTGCCGCAGCAGTCGTGCCGGGCCTTTGAGTGCCATTTTCCGGACACATCCGGCAATTCCTCGTCGAATTCTCGTTCTTACTCATCGGCATTCTTGTCCTGAATGGAATCTGCTTCGCGAACCAGGTCGTGGTAGATCCTTTGCTTGGCTGGGTTCTGTGCGCCTTTTTGTTCCTGATCTGCATGATCTGTTGAATTTACCTGGTAGGGTGATGTCGTGTAGACATTCCCTGCTTCCGGAGTTTGATTGGCTTCCCGGCTTGAATCTGTTCCCTGAGTCCGGCCGGCTTCCCTGCTTGAATCGGTTCCCTGATTCTGACCGACTTCCCGGCTTGAATCGGTTCCCTGACTCTGACCGTCTTCTCGGCCCGGATTTACTTTCGAATTCTGCATCCTGTCAATGCCAGGCAGATTCTGATGTGTTTTATAATGGCTGATCACAAGTTTTGCCGCCAGAAGCAGGCAGATCCCGATGACGGAAATGAGATCCTGAGTCGGTGTCGTCTGCTGAAGGATCATATGTCTTGCGATTAAGAAGATCAGAACCTCAATAACCGTCAGGCTGGTCGGCTTCAAAAGCATTTTCAGAAACTCAACCGCGATTACAACTGTAAGGATTTCTTCTAAGACTTCCGAAAGTTCCCTTAGCCCCAGGCCGTCCGTCATCATGCCGAAAAATTCCGGGACAAAGGAAATCACGGCAGCAACGGCTGCCAGAGCGACGAAGATCGATAGTACGATTTCCAGAATGTCGCCAAATTTTCCCATGATTGTTGTAAATTTCTTCATATATTGTTCTCCGTTCTCATTGAATTCGCTCTTGTTGAAATCCGTTTTTGTTGAAATATTTTATGCGCCTAATTGCCTTCTTCTCTCCCTTCATGATCTCCCTTGAAAAAGGATCTGGTATTCTCTAAGGAAATCACGAAACATGGGAAATGTAAAGCGTAGCGTTCCTCGTATGTCTGTCCTTACGATCTGCTCCTTCAGAAGCCGGTTCCGGTAAACGGACAAGTAGGATTTCGGTCGTTCCAGTTTCTCGCAGATATAGGTGATAGGCACATCTTCCTCAGGAAATTCCTTCATGATATCCAGAATCTGCTTCTCAACGCGGGACAAGGGCTGGTATAGCTGGTAATAGACCTTACGGAACATATTGGTCCGATAGGAGGATTCGATGGACAAAAGTCTGTTATATTTTATTCCCGGGCTCTCTATGATTTGGTCGAGAAGCATCTGATAAGCCAGGGGATAACCGCCTGTCATTCTCGTTAATTGAAGCAGGTCTTCTTCCCCCAGACCAAGCCGGTCTGTTAAGATCTGGTTATAGGCTTCCTTAATGTCCCAGGGATTCAGCATTTCCAAGGAGTAGCTTCGGATAGGAAGCCGGTTTTTTAAGCTGGCTGTCATTAGGATGGATATGGGATAGCCTCCCTTGGCAAGGCCACGGCAGAAGGCGATGAGGTCTCTCAGCTCGGCACTGTCAGTGCCTGCAGAGTACGATTCTATGCTTGTGCCCGCCCTCCTGCCTGGGGTGGTTGACTCTTCTGTGTTTGATCCCATCATGATCAGGAGGCTGGAGCCGGCTTCCTTCAAAATACGGACCATAGAATTCGCAAGCATCCGATATTGGATCGATCTATATTTCTCACCGGGTGCATTGATATAGATCATGCCGTTTTCGATGCGGATTCCACTGATCACTTCAATCATCTTGCGAATTGCAGGGTCTGCTGCCTGATAGATCTCTTCGCATAAAGCCTGATAAATCGATGTGGAAGATGAAGTGGATGGTCTGAGTGAATCGGACGAACTTTGTGAGCGTTTTGAGGTAATCGATCTGTCTTCGGCCTTGGATCTGCCAGAGGAAGTCCTCAAATCGGCCGGTTTTTCGTCCGTAAGTAGAATGGGTGACGAAACAACAATCCAGTCTTCCTCTTCCTTCAAACGATTTGCAAGGTGCTGAAGGAATGTCCTTTTCCCAATGCCATAGACGCCTGTCAGAGCCAGAGGGCCCGGCTCATCCTGGAGCAGGCGGATCACGCGATCCTCATCCTGCTGGCGACCGATGTAGCGGTAGAGGGAAAGGTCTTTTTCTTCCTGATATGGATCCCCCATAAAGTCTTTTTGTGGCTGGTTGGCAGGTGATTGTCTGAACTGGCTGGGCTGAGCGGCTTGGCTGTCTCGATGCAATACTCTTGCATCCGTATATTCCCCCTGGTCATCATCTTCATGAAACGAAGGCTGAAGATCCTGAAAATCTTTCATATAACGATTCTCTATTTCTGTCATATTATCCAAGTTCTCCCTCCTGAAGTAGATTCCTGTCTGCCATCTATCATTGCCTCAATATTCCATTCCGAAGATTGATCTCTTTTGTCTATCAGGTGTCTATCCGGTCAGGTATGTTCTTTATCTGTGTTTATTTTTGTTTATTCTTGTTTATAATAATTTATCATTTCTGCAAAGTTTTTCCAGTAAAATTTATTATCTCACTGGATTTTTTAACCTTCTTTTGTGGCATGTATATCCCAATGTTTACTCGAGTTCCGATGCTTCCTCGAGCGAATTGCTGCCCGGTGTGCCTGCCCGATGTGTTCGATATAGGAAATCTCTTCTATTTCATGCGCTTTCTGGTTCCTGTGCAGGCGGATTGCTGCCCGGTTTGTTCGATATAGAAAATCTTTTTTATTTCATGCGTGTTTTTGGGGCAGTTTCATAGCATAAAATTTAAAAAAATTCATATATCGAACAAATAGGGCGATAAATGGCCCTTTTCAGGCTGAAAATGCGCATGATTCCAAAATAATTTCATATATCGAATTTTCTCTTGTCCCGCCTCATGCATTGCACCTTCTCATGTCCCTTCTAATGTCCCCACCTCATACAATTCACCGCCTCATGTCCTTCTAATGCTCCCGCCCCTTGCAATGCACCTTCTCATGTCCTTCCAATGCCTTGCCTCATGCAATACCCTCCTCATGTCCTTCCAATGTCCCCGCCCCATGCAATGCACCACCCCATGTCCTTCCATTGCCCGCCCGCGTTCTTCCTGTCTTCACACATCAAACTTGATCGGAATATGCTAAAAGACGTGCATTCTTGTTAGAAATCATATATACTAGATCTATTGATTTTCTATTGCAATTGCTTCGATAATTGCTTCCATTGGTATTGCAATCTGACGGATCCGATCAATCTGTATGAGCAGGATCTTTGTCAGCTAGATCTTCCACCGTCAGATCTGTATCCATTGAATATGTATTAGCTGAATTAAATAGCTGAACTAAATTAAGAATATAATGAGGTGAATTCTATGTGTGGAATCGTAGGTTACGTTGGTAACAGACAGGCAGGTGCCATTCTTCTGGATGGTCTGTCAAAACTCGAATACCGGGGGTATGACTCTGCCGGTATCTGTGTCCGGGATGGCGAGTCCCCGGCTATTGTGGTAAAGGAAGTCGGCAAGCTTCAGAACCTTTCAAACAAGGTCGATGGAGGCAAAGCCCTGAAAGGTACCTGTGGCATCGGTCATACCCGTTGGGCAACTCATGGTGCACCCAGTGTAATCAATGCTCACCCCCATGTTTCCGGCAACTGCACCGGTTCCGGATCCGGCCCTGTCGAGTCCGAAGTGGTCGGCGTTCATAACGGAATCATCGAGAATTATCAGGAGCTGAAGGAAAAACTTCTCCGCCACGGTTATGAG
>JAQXPG010000053.1 GCA_029100405.1 Lachnospiraceae bacterium
TACAGCGTGCCCTAAATAACGAAGGTATTAGTATATGTAGCCGATCTGTATCAAACATAATTAAAGACGAGCGTTATATTGGTAAATTTTATATCAACAAACGTACCACTAAACTCGGTACCGGACGCACAAAATCAAAACGTATCCAGTTACCAAAAGAAGACTGGGTACTTTGTGAACGCCCTGACCTTCAGATTGTTGATACAGACCTTTTCGAGCTGGCACAGAGAATACACCATGCCAGAATCACTATTTACGAGAAGCCTGACAAAAAGACTGTTCAGGCTCATTTTCAGGGAATGCACCTCTATGCTAGCAAAATTTTTTGCCCAGTTTGTGGCAAGCCATATCATTTTGGATATGCAGACCGTAAAAAGACAAAGCCAGTCTACAGAATCAAAAATCATCAGGACTGTCCTAATCCTATACGTAGTATTTATGAGGATGATTTGCAAGAAGTAACTCGAATAGCATTAAAGCATGTTATTGAGCAACAAAGCCATGTTCTTTCATCCCTAGAAACTGTACTTATTGAGTGTGTGGAGGCTACACAAAACAACGGAGAAAAAATCAGTAATCTAAAAAAGCAAAAGGCATCTAAGGAAAAGAAGATAAACAGCTTAATTGATGCTCTTATGGACGACGGGCTTACGGATGCTGCTAAGGAGAAGGTTAAGTCTAAGCTGAATACAATTACCGAAGAAATCAATAATCTTACTACCATCATTGAGGACAAAGAATCCAATAAATTAAGTTTTTCCTATGTGGATGATAAGATTGCCGAAATCAAAAAGGCTATTGCAGAGCTGAAGGACTTTACAACTATAGACCGTGACCGCATCCAAAATTATATTGACAGAATCGACCTACCACCTAACGGTGATATAGATATAACCCTTAAATCAGGGCAAATAATAACACTTAAACAACAAACAGAGGATTTCTCAGATGGAGATAGCGTAGGCAAGAAGGGAAGACAAGATGCCCGGTACTCATCGCCTGCACCATATCAAGTGCTTCTCCTCCCCGGCATTCGCCAATAATAATTCGATCCGGTCGGAGACGAAGGGAAGTTCTCACCAGGTCCCGGATCGTTACTTCGAGCTTTCCCTCCAGTGTCTTGTTCCGGCTCTCCAGCCGTATCAAATTCGGGATACCGAGAACCACAAGCTCTGCAGAATCTTCGATCGTTATCACCCGCTGGTCACTGGGAATAAATTCCGTCAGGGCATTTAAAAAGGTGGTTTTCCCGCTGGAAGTACCTCCCGAAATAAAGATATTGTAGCGGGCTTCCACAGCCTTCCTGAGAAAATCCGCAATTTCCACTGACAAAGAGCCGTTTGCCAGCAGCCGGTCCATCCGGATCGGCTCCTTCGGAAACTTTCGGATGGAAAGAATGGGATGATCGATTCCGATCGGTGGAAGGACAATACAGACACGTTCCCCATGAATCCTTGTATCCAGAATCGGAGAGGATTCACTGATGATCTGATTATTTGCCGCTGCGATCTGCTGGATAACATCCATCAACCTCTCTTCCGAAGCAAACTTCCGGTCAGACAGATAGATCCGGCCTCGCTTTTCCAGAAAGATCTGATCCGGACCATTAATCATAATTTCAGTGATCTCCTCATCCTCCAGAAGTTCCTGAAGGATATCGAGTTTCCGGATCGAGTTGAAAACCGTCTCTTCCAGCATCTGTCTTTCCTGTATGGACAGTGGTCTTTCTCTTCCCTCCCGACAGACCTCCCGTCGGACACAGGACCGGACCGTCTCATCCTCAAGGTCCTGATTTTGATCCAGCTGTCTCAGGACCTTGCTTCGGATCCTGGCGTCAAGCCCGGGCATACTGCATTCCTCCAAAATGATTTCTTACAAAGAGGCCCAGATTTCCATCCATCAGTTCCTCCATGCAATAATTACTCTCGCTGAGATTTCCCGCATTCAAGGGCAGGAGGACTTCCTGTATGGAGATCGTCGGATTCATTTTCTTCACCGAAGCCGCAAATTGCAGGGTACCGGTTTGATAATAACTTCCGGCCTTCCCCAATAGATAGATTGCATCCATTTCCTTCAGCATCGACAGGAATCCCTGCGGCAATGTCCCGAACAGCATGATAATATTCGTAAAACCGGATTCCTGGATATGATGGATCAGAGCCAGCCATTGCTTTTCACCGATATGGGCCAGTTCTGACGGATTCGACACCGGAGCCAGATAGGAAAATCCGTGATAGGATTCCAGACAAACCTCGATACGAAAATTCTCCCCTTGCTGTTCCATCTCATAGATGGCATCTACCAGATTGCATTCAGCTTCCCTGCCCACCAACTGGTTCATAATGCTATTCTCTTCAATATCCAGAAAAATTGTTTTCCCTTTTTCCGACATATAACGGGCATAGGTCAGGGCAAAGGGAAGCTCAAGTTCATGTCTCATTGGAGAATAGATACCCATGATCCTTGTCTTTCCCGCGTAACGAGACCCAGGTGACAGGGTCTTCCATTCCATATTGGACAACTTGTCCAAAAAAGCCGTCATGGACTGAAATTTATAGAGCGAATCATAGGTCCGATAACCAATCTCTGCACTGCCGCAAAGCTGAATCACATGCCGGATATGAAGCTTTTTCACCTGGTCATTCTCGTAGATTCGGATATATTCCTCCGTCATAAGACCGATTTCAAAAGCCCCTTCCTCTTTTTCATAGGCCGACGGATCCGTAAGATAAGAGATGAAAAACTTCTGCCCGCACCCCAGGAGATAACGGACCAGGGCATTTACATAGCTTTTGTCACTGTCACAGATCAAAATTCTTACACCATTCATAGAACCCCCCTGCATTTTAAAAATTTTAAAATAAGAAAGACTGTATAAGCTGCCAGAAGAAAGGGTGCCAATGGAATTCTTTCCCCCTGTCCCGGCTCCTGATACTTTTTCTTGAAGCCCTCCACCGGTATTCTTCCCGCATAGGAGAAAAGCTGCCAAAGAGACTTCCCGAGGCTTTTCTTTCGAATCATACGGCCCAGCGAAAAAACTGCCGCCGGAAGAAAACAAAAGAACAGAAAAAGCAACATCTCCCGGAAGCAAAAAAGCACCGATAAGGCGGCCAGAAGCTTTACATCCCCGGCTCCAATGCCCCCGCAAAGGAAAAAGGGATAGAAGAAGCAGATCGGCCAGATCAGCCTCAATAAAAGAAGCAATGCCGTTCCCGGGCCAACCCCCTCATGGCAGAATGCCAGTGGTACTACAATAGCCAGGGCGAGAAGGATCCATCTGTTTTTGATCTTCTTGTCCTTTCGATCCGACACCGCTGCCGGCAGCAGGAAAATGTAAACCAGTAAATACCATTTCATTTCTTTCCTCCAGTGATCTGCATTATAGAGAGGTCAAAAGAAAAGGACAAAGTTTTTTTCTTCCAAAAAGATGTTTGTAGAAAGTGCCGAAAAGAAATTCTGTCAAACATTTTGTATAGGCTGCATGATTCTTCCCGCCTTTTTCCACATAGGTCTTGCTTTCCTTTAGCGATTTTCCACAATTTCACATGCACTTTTGAGCATAAAAAAAGAAAGCCAAAAAAAAGGCTTTCTTTCTTCTTTGTCTATATTGTCTATTTCGGCAAAAGGGGCAACTTTTTAAAATCACAGCTCCGTCCGGCCGTCTAAAGCACGAAGCAAGGTGACCTGGTCTATGTTTTCCAGATCGCCTCCCACCGGAACGCCACTGGCGATCCGGGTGACACGGATCCCGGTCGGCTTGACCAGTTTACTGATATACATGGCTGTTGTCTCGCCTTCCAGATTGGAATTGGTGGCAATGATCAACTCTTCTACGTCTTCCTTCTGCAGCCGGGTCATTAATTCCTTCAAGCGGATGTCTTCCGGACCGATTCCCTGCATAGGGGAAATCGCGCCATGCAGGACATGATAGACGCCTTCATATTTCCCTGTCTTCTCATAGGCTGCCAAATCCCGCGTTTCTTCCACAACCATGATCTGCTTGTGGTTTCTCTTGGGATTACTACAGATCGGACAGATCTCCTGGTCTGTTAAGGTACAGCATTCCTTACAGTAATGCACGTTATTTCTGGCTTCCGTCAGGGTATGTGAAAGTCTTTCAACATCCTCCTTAGGTTGATGAAGGATATGGAATGCCAGTCTCTGGGCAGATTTCGGTCCTATGCCGGGCAGGCGCCCCAGTTCCTCGATCAGGGAACTGATCTCCTTCGAATAATATTCCATTCTCTGTCTGATGCTCCGCCTTAAAACATTCCGCCAAGTCCACCGGTGAATTTGGACATAGCGGCCTGAGACTGCTCATCGACCTGGCGGAGAGCTTCATTGACCGCAGCCATCACAAGATCTTGCAGTTCCTCTACATCTTCCGGATCCACGACAGTCGGATCAATTTCCACCTTCGTCACTTCTCTCTTACCGGAAACCGTTACCTGGACCACACCGCCACCTACGCTGGCAGTGATCTCCTTGGTCTCGAGGTCCTTCTGTGCCTCCTCCATCTGTCTCTGCATGCGCTGTGCCTGCTTCATCAGATTATTCATATTTCCGGGCATTCCTCCCGGGAATCCACCTCTTTTAGACATTCTTATTTCCTCCTTCTTCGGGTTGATCGATTTCTACATGAATGTCAAGATCGTGTTCGGAACCAAATTTAGTGATCAGATCCTCATGAAGATCGCTATTATCCCTGCCACTATTATTTACTTCATAAACAATCTCGACCTGGGCATCCGCCGCATCGTTGATCAGAGTCTGAATGATCTTCCGATGCTCTTCTTTCATCTCATCGTCAAAGAGCCAGCTTGCGGCAATACTTCCGCCATTTTCCTGATCTGTCGAGTCAGCCACAAGTTCCAGTTTTCCATCCGGACTGACTGTCGGGAAAAGCGCTGTCATGATGGTCTTTAAAAAACCATCCGTGATCCGGCTGACCATGCCTTTCCATTTTCCTGCCAGCCGCCTGACCTCTTCCGGTGTTGCATCGGGGATCATCTGTTTTTTTATACTCTTTTGGGCTTTGGACCTGTCTGCTTTTGCCCCGGCTTCTGACCCTGGCTCTGCCGGAGCGAAAACCACTCCCTCTTCTACCTGTTTTCCCAGATCGTCGATCCTCTCTATCAGAGAGTCCAGATCCTCTTCCATTTCCGGCCGGCACATTCGAATCACAGCCACCTCAAGAAGGATCCGTTTCTGAGAAGAAAATTTCATTTCATTCGAGAGATCTGACAGGATCCGAATATAACGCATCAGGATATGGTCATCGATTTTTACTGCCAATTCTTTTAAAGCCTCGAAGTTCTCCGATGACATCTCCAGGAGATCCTCGGCCTTATCCATACTTTTGGCAAGCAGAAGATTTCGTAAATACCAGACGAAATCATTGACAAACTGGGTCAGTTCCCGGCCTTCATTTACAACACTTTCAATCGTAAGGATTGCATTAACCGTCTCCTTTTTCAGGATCTGAACCAGAAGAGTCTGGAAGATCTCGTTGTCGACTGCGCCAAGGATTTTTAAAACATCATCATAACTGATATGACGATCCATGTAAAAGGCAATGCATTCATCCAGGATACTCAGACCGTCACGCATGGATCCGTCCGCGCACTTTGCAATATAGCGAAGTGCCTTGTCATCGATGTCCACCTTCTCCTGATCCATGAGTTCTCTCATGCGTCCGGCAATGGTATCGATCGAGATCCTGTGGAAATCATAACGCTGGCAACGGGAGATAATGGTGATCGGCACCTTCTGGATCTCAGTCGTAGCCAGAATGAAGATCACATAGCTCGGAGGTTCCTCCAGCGTTTTCAAAAGCGCATTAAATGCTCCCTGGGAAAGCATATGAACTTCATCGATAATATAGACCTTATATTTCCCCTCTGTGGGCGGATAGGCAACTTCTTCGATGATATCCCGGATATTATCCACACCATTATTACTGGCGGCATCGATCTCGATCACATTCAGAGAACTTCCATCCAGAATATGCTGACAGGTCGGACATTCATTACAGGGACTGCCATCATCAAGGGGATGCTCACAATTTACGGCCCGGGCCAGAATCTTCGCCACCGTCGTCTTTCCGGTTCCCCGGGTTCCCGTAAACAAATAGGCATGGCCGATCCGACCGGTTCGAACCTGATTCTTTAAGGCAGTTACAATGTGATCCTGCCCCTTTACATCCTGAAATTCCCGGGGGCGGAATTTCCGGTATAAAGCCATGTATGACATAGATTACTCCATTCTTTTTTGCAGACTGTCAATATACCCCATATTCACAACCCAGATGGTCTGCTTCCATGTCATCCACGAGTTCCCATTCCCACTTATTCTTCAAACTGATCTTCTTACGATAAAGTTTCAGCTCTGCATGACCGGTCCCACCGCACCAGAGATTCTTATGACGCATGGAACCGTCCGGGGCTTCATAACGGTTTTTCAGCATATCTTCCTTCTGACAGACGGCATGAACCAAGAGTCTCGCCAGAGGAGTCTCCTGCTCGATATACCAGTGGATCTCCTTCTTACTTTCCTTGACCTTCAGCTTATTCTTGGTTAAGGTCCAGACCTTGGAGAAGTTGAATTCATAAGGAGTTCCCTCGTACCAGAGGGCAGATAAGACCGTATCCTTGATTTCGTGATTACCGACTCTGGGGCATCCTCCGCCGATATCGAATACGGTATCTTCCAGTTTCTTCCCGCTGACCTTGCTTCGAATGTCATTGGAAGACAGCCAGATCCAGGGACTGGTAAAGTCAGAGCCCCAGTTCTTATCGGCATATCCATAGCATTCTTCCGGAGTTACCTGATACTCGGTTCCGTTGAAATATACCTGGCCCGAATATTCGGTCTTCATGCCTTCCGCATGCCAGAACATCTGAAAGGCATCCAGATCCCGCAGCATCCGTCCCGCACCGAAACCGACATTGAAAGCAGTTTTCTTTTCAATCTTCAGATCCCAGACCATGGATCCGGCATCGGAGAGGTATTCCGGATGACTCTCTGCCTCCTCTTTTGAAACTTCGACCCTTCCAAGGGTACGGGTTTCTGACAGGAAACAGTTGTCTGCGCTGATAAGAAAAGGTGCCTCTTCCTTGACATTGACCTGATCCCAGCCAAAAAAACGATGAATCTGGCAGGCGTCCTTACCCCAGCTTCCAACTTTGACCATGAGATAGGAGGGTTTCTTTCCGCTTTCCTGATTCGCCGGCAGCTGACCGAAAACAGGAGCCGAACCGCCAAGTGCCGGGTTGATCGTGAAAAACTCAATAAAAAAGCTTCTCTCTTCTCCCGTATATTTGTTTTTCCCTGTGAAACTATGCCACCACCAGTCATAGCCCTTCGATGCCAAGGGACCCTTCAGCATGAAGACATCCCGGTCCGGATCCTGCCGGTTAAAGGATCGCTCTACATTTTCAGATGCGGGCTTCTTCATAATGTTGATGTTGGGAAGTTCTATATTCGGAAATGATATATTCTTTCGTTCCATATTAACCTCCGGAATGCTTTTTCAAATATTATACCACGAACCACCTTTCTTCCAAATCCTTCTTGCGAAATTTATTTGAATAGAGTAATATCATTAAGTGCCTGTCTTTGAAGCAGAAAATAAGACAGATGGAGATGTACTCAAGAGGTTCAAGAGGAGGCACTCGAAATGCTTTAGGCCGGGCGACCGGTGCGTGGGTTCGAATCCCACCGTCTCCGCTTATGGGATGCTGTGAACATGGTTCGCAGCATTCTTTCTTTTTCAGCGAATTTAGCAAAGGAAATTGCCTGCAGAAAAGAGGTTACTATGGCTTATCGTCAAAAGCTTACCGAATCCGATGTAAAGAAGATCCAGGATGAGATCCGCGACCGTAAAGTCAATATCCGACATCAGATCCTGGAAGAAGTAAAAGAAGCGCGGGCTCAGGGAGATTATTCCGAAAACTATGAGCTCTATGCAGCAAAGCGCGCCAAAAATCAAAATGAATCCCGGATCCGTTATCTGGAAAACATTCTGAAGAATGCCATTGTCATCAGTGATGCCAGTAAGGATGACGAGGTCGGCATGAATAATCTCGTCACGATCTATTTCCCGGAGGACGACGAGGAGGAGACCTATAAGATCACGACCTCCATCCGAAGCAACTCCATGGAGAACCGTCTGGACATGGAATCGCCCCTGGGAAAGGCTCTTCTCCACCACAAAGTCGGTGACAAGATCCATGTCCATGTAAGTCCAGATGTCTCCTATGATGTCGAGATTCGTAAAATTGATAAAACAGCGGATGGCGACGATGACATCCAATCTTTCTAAGGTCTTTTGTCAGACCCTAAAGGAGATGGTCCTTCCCGTTGCCTCATATTTCCGATAATGAACGCCTGCTGCCGAGAGCATCCGCTTGGATGCGATCACAGAAGGCGTTTTCTCATATTTGTCATCCGCATAGATCAGCTCCCGGATCCCGGCCTGAATGATGGCCTTGGCACACTCATTACATGGGAACAGTGTCACATAGAGCTTACTTCCCTCGAGGGACCCGCCCCGATAATTCAAAATCGCATTCAATTCACTATGGGTCACATAGAGATACTTATTCTCCAGAGGATCTCCCTCCCTGGCCCAGGGGAAGACATCGTCCGAACAGCCCTTGGGAAAGCCGTTGTAACCCATGGACAGAATCTTATTGTCCTGACTTACAATACAGCAGCCCACCTGGGAATGCGGATCTTTGGACCGCATGCCGGACAGATAAGCAACTCCCATAAAATACTCATCCCAGGAAATATAGTCCAGGCGTTTATTGCTCATTCTCCTCTTCCTCCTTTTCCATGGATTGAAGTTTAGAAGCAAGCTTTCGAGTAGTTTCCTTTAAGGTCTCATAGCACAGGCCATAGGTCGGAAGCGGTGCCCCGTAGGGATTCATTGTCTCCAATTCCTCTCCGACGAAATAAGCCAGGACAAAGGTATTGTCCTCTTTGGCGGAAGGATAACGAAGGAGGACCTGTTCTCTCTGCTTTTCCGACATAGTGAAGATCAAAGTCTTATCCGTGATTTCTTCGTTTTTCAGTTCCTTGGATTCAAAGCCATCCACAGTGATCCCATCGGAAGCCATGACCGCTTCGGCCTTCTGATTCATAGGCTCCGGAAACTGCACGACATAACCCCGGGTCAGGACCTCGATCGGACTGTCCTTTTCCTGCAGCCATCGTTTTAAAAGTTCCGCTGCCATAGGCGCTCTGGCAGTTCCATTTCCCGTACAGATCACAACTCGACGAACATTCATAACTTAATCCTCATGCGGTGCACGAATCACCTCGTGACCTGCAGCCTTTAACAATCGGTTCATAATCGCATTTCCGATTTTCGGTGTTTCAAAGCTCTCGGTATACATTTTCTCTGTTCCTAATGCATCGAATTCCCGCAGGATGGCATAGAGATTATGAGCAATGGAATACTCATCCGTCCGACTGCCGATCGTCAGGATGTGATCACACTGATAGCATCCCCGATCCTCCTCAGTTGCAATGACACCTACCTTCAGACCCTTCGCCTGATCTTCTTTCACCCTGCGATTGATCTCTCGAATGACATCACTTGCCTCGCCTTCCACAATGGCCAGATCGCCTTTCGGTGCATAATGCTTATAACGCATACCGGGTGCCTTAGGGCGGATATTCTTATTCTTATTGGCATCCAGAATCCCCGGATCGATTCGAACCGGTCCGACCACTTCTTCCAGCATAGCTTTATTAATATAACCCGGCCTGAGAATGGTCGGCTGACCCTCTGACAAGTCGACGATCGTAGACTCCAACCCGATATCAACCGGCCCTCCATCGATAATACAGTCAATTTTACCGGAAAGATCCTCTGCCACATGTTCTGCCTTTGTCGGACTCGGACGCCCGGATGTATTGGCGCTCGGCGCGGCAATCTTCACATTGGATTCCTTCAGAAAGAGGCGGGCGACCGGATGGCTGGGCATCCGGATGGCAACCGTTTGAAGACCGCCTGTTGTCTCCAGGGGAATCTTGTCATTCTTCGGAAGGATCATCGTCAATGGGCCGGGCCAAAAAGCGTCAGCCAGCTTTCTGGCTTCCTCCGGTACATACGACACGATCTCCTCCAGCTGGGAGAAATCCCAGATATGGACAATCAAAGGATTATCGGAAGGCCTGCCCTTTGCTGCATAGATTTTCTTCGAAGCCTCCGGATTTTCTGCATCTCCGCCCAGTCCGTAGACGGTTTCCGTCGGAAAAGCAACCAGCCCTCCCTGCTGAATCATCTTTACGGCCAACTCCAGGGCCTTAGCACTTGGTTTTTCTTTATCCACTTTAATAATCTTTGTTGTCATAGCCTGTCCTTTGAATTTTGTAAATACTGTAATATCGCTTTGGATCCTTTCCTGTACGGACCCATGCCGGTTTTCCATTACTTGATATACTGACGGATCAGCTCCCAAACAGAAGACTTCTCCATACCCAGCTTCCAGAAAGCACCGCCTGCAAGCTGATTTTCCTGCATAGCCTGAAGTTTCAGCTCCAGAGATTTCTCGTCTTCCAGCCAGCATTCATAGGTCTTTCCGTCCTTCTGGAAACTGGCGTAATTCTGACCGTCTTTTTCAGACCACTTGATCTCGGCCTGATTATTCTGCATATAATTCCAAGCGTCCTGCATTCCCATAGCGCTGCTTGTGAGCTTTCCGTTCTCATCCTGAACCCAGACTCTGGTATAGAAAGGCATGCCGAGAACCAGCTGATCTGCCGGCACATCATTCAGTGTCTTCTTGATCCCGTCTTTTACCCAGGAAATGGAGGCCACAGAACCTGCTTCCTTTGACCCGTTATAATGCTCATCATAAGCCATCATGATCAAATAATCCGCAAAAGCCGCCTGTTCCTTCCTCTGATAAAATTCTGAGGAAGTGGTCGGGATATAGTTATCCACCGAAAGGATCAGACCATTCTGCCGGCATTTCAGAGCCAGTTCCCGAATGAATTCAATGTAGCCATCCTTTGCATCGCTCTGCAAGGCCTCAAAATCAACATTAATGCCATCCACACCGGATTTTAATGCCGTCTGCATCAGATTATTGATCAAGCGGTCCCTGGAGGATGTTGTATTCAATACCTGACTGCTGTCCACCTTGTTTTCACCCAGATTACTGACCAGGGCCCAGACTTTGACCTGATTCTGATGGCAGGTCTGGACATAGGAAGCACTGGACAGATCCGTGATATTGCCCTGATTGTCGGATAAGCTATACCAGGTCGGCGAAATGACATTGATTCCGCTCTGAGATGGCAGGGCAATGGCCACCCTGTCATTTGCAGCCTGTGAAGTCACCTGATGCCAGACCAGATTGATCTTTGTTCCAAAAGAAGTATGCTGATAGTTCCTCTCAGGCAGACTTCTCTTTACCTTCGTATTCTCCACTTTCCCGAGTTTACGATTCTCAATGCAGCCGATCACTCCATTTTTTGATAAGACCTTGCTCCAGCCACCGTAATCCTCAAGGACTTCGACCTCATCGCCCTTTTTCGCCTCTGCCAGGATCTTACTTTTCACACCGCCCCGGAGTCTGATCTTACCCGATGACCGGAGTTTCGCCGTTTTTTTCTCCCGGCCGGCCTGTTCGATGATCAGCCGATTGGGCGATTTCTCCAGCCGAACCGTAAGATCGGTATATTTCTTCACCCAATCCAGATTCAAATACACCTGCCCCTTTTCCTGAATCAAAATATTGCTGTCAAAAGTCTTGTTTTCCTGATCCACCGTATAGGTCTTACTGTCAGCCAAAACCGTAACCAGCTGACGGTCCGTTGCATAGCGAAGGACCCCCTCTGTGGAATCATAGACATAGCAATCATCCGCATTCTTCTTGAGATAAGGCAGAGAAATATAGACCATCTTGTCCTTGATCAAGGCATTGGGCCCAGATCCTGCCTCTGCTGCCTGGTAACTGCCATTGAAAATGACAGCGCAGGTCTCATCCCCTGCATCTGTAAAGTAGTCCTTTAAGGACATGGTTTCTCTCGTCGGTGCATAGCGATATAGAAGAAATGCAGCTAAAAGTCCTGCTATCAGGATGCCGATCACCATCGGTATCAGTTTTTTCTTAGCTTTCATGGAAGTCCTCCGCATGTTTACTGTCTGCCATTATAACACAAACAAAGGCCTTAAAAAGATCAGATCACAGGGTCTTTCTATCCTTGATCCATTCCTTTCAGGCCTTGTTTTCCCTTCTGCATTCACCGAAATCCGTTTGGTACAGGCAGCGGACTTCTGTTTATTCTTAACTTGTTAACAGGTCGGATTTTGAATGCATATAATTTTAGATAACTCCTCTGTTTTTACTTTTGATCTTTCGTTCCGAACATGCTGAAATCCCCCCGGATCCAATTCAATGTTACACTTCCCAAATTACCTTATCTCCTGTCTCTCTCTCTTATTGATTTTATTCATTTGATTTTATCAGAGTCTTCGATTTGATAAAGTAATCTCCTCAGTTCTTTCTGTCTGCCTGCTCTGACAAAGGATGCGCTTCCCCTGTCAAAGGAGATTAATCCTCGTGGTATCTGATATCTCCTGCAACAGAAAAACTGATTTTAACGTGCAGTCCGAAAGATCACTCCCCCTCCTTCCTTGGTCGGTCATTCCATTTCTATTCACGGTCTCTTATGATCTCTACTGACTGAGATCCATGTTGCCGTGGCATGATTCACTTATAACATATCCCTCCCTTCCTCTCAAGCGATTTGGCGATTCTTAATATACTCTTATTTTTCTTTAGAATTTTTTTATTATTTTCTCTTATTTTTCTCTTTACCTTAGCCGCACTTCTTTATATAATCAATTGCAAAAATTATCAGGAGCAATCAATGAAAATACTAAAAATAAGTGAAAATCAAATCCGCTGCATTCTGACCAGTGAGGATTTAAAAGAAAGAAATCTGAAATTAAGCGAACTTGCCTATGGCAGTCAGAAAGCACGCGATCTCTTTTCTGAAATGATGACTCGTGCCAATCAGGAGCTTGGCTTTAATGCTCAGGATGAACCCTTGATGGTCGAGGCGATCCCCATTTCCAAGGATGAACTTGATCTCCTCGTTACCAAAGTCAGTGATCCGGAAATGCTGGATACCCGCTTTGCACGCTTTTCAAAGGATCCTGGCGACACTGCTTCTTTCGATTCCAATCAGCTGTCCTCTCTGAATGCATCTGAACTTTCCACATCCGTAAGAGACATCCTGGAAGCCTATGAAAAAGCCCTGTCTAATCGGAAGTCTGCTGAAAAGAATGATCTGATCCGGGGATCTGTGTCAGAGAAAGAAAAAGAAGCCGCCCCAAAAGACAAGCATATTGACGGTGAACCGGCCCCGCTTCCTTCTCAAAGAAATTTTCTCTTTCGAACTTTGGAAGATCTGATTGAAGTTTCTCATATCATCCGGCCGATCTTCCAGGGAGAAAGCTCTGTCTATCAGGTGAGAGAGCCCGAAGTCTTCATTTTATCCCTTACGGCTCCTTCTCAGGCTGATTCGAAGGACTTCGACCGGATCTGCACCATGGTCAGTGAATTTGGTTCCCTTCTGGCACCGAATGCTGCCAATCTGAATACTTTAAGGGAACATAACCAGGTTCTGATCCCTGACAATGCCATTTCAAAGCTGTCCAAACTCTAAAAGGGAAATTCGTCGATGAAAGTTTCCCTATGAATCGCCTTAAAATGCCCGAAAAAAAGAAGCTTCCGGATCCATTCCGAAAGCTTCATTTTTTATGTTACGACGTCGATTTCTTATGTTACGACATCAATTTCTTATATTACGGCGTCAGCTTCAGGACTTCCATCCCAAGAGCGACTCATTCGTAACAGCCCGATCCGGCAGATCAGGCCTGGGCACCTACTCCCTCTGTGTTGAGATAATCATTGATCTCATCTACCAGAGACTGAGGGTCGATCCCGTGTACGCTTGCTGCCTCTTCGATGGTCTCCATCTGAGATGCAGGGCAGCCGATGCAATGCATGCCAACAGCCATCAGAATCGGAGTAACACCCTGATCGATCATTAAAAGCTCGCCAATACTTGTATCCTTATTCACTTCAATCTTCATTTGATTTTTCCTCCTTGTGATTGTGTGTTGATTATACAACGCACTTTCAACTTTTACAATTGAGTTTAGCAAAATTTAATGATTGATTTCTGTTTTACATTTAATACTTGCTAGATGTTCCGGCTGGGGATATGATGATATTGCTTAACGCATACGTTAACACTATATTTAAGGAGGAATGTGTCATGGCATACGTAATTTCTGATTCTTGTGTTTCTTGCGGTACATGTGAGCCTGAGTGCCCTGTAGGAGCTATCTCTCAGGGAGACACTCAGTTCAACATTGATCCGGATGCTTGCATCGATTGCGGCACTTGTGCCGGTGTTTGCCCTACCGGAGCTATCTCTCAGGGCTGATCATCGATCATCCGTATCGATCATCCGTTAAGAAGCAAGAGACTGCTGCAGTTCATTCTGCAGCAGTCTTTTTTTTAACCCTATTCACCTTCCGAATGTCTTCGGCTATGGTCCAGATTTCCAAATTTGGTATATTGCGGCAGCCATGCCAATTCAACCGTGCCAACAGGGCCGTTTCTCTGCTTGGCAATGATAATTTCTGAAATGTTCTTCTTATCTGTATCCTTATTATAATAATCGTCCCGATAAATGAACATAACTACGTCGGCATCCTGCTCAATCGCTCCGGATTCACGCAGGTCCGAAAGCATGGGCCGATGGTCCGGTCTCTGTTCCGGAGCCCGGGACAACTGGGACAATGCAATGATCGGAACATTCAGCTCTCTCGCTATCATTTTAATGGAGCGGGAAATTTCCGAGATCTCCTGCTGTCTGGAATCCGAATGTTTGGATGCCTGCATGAGCTGGAGATAGTCGATCATGATCAGAGACAGATCCGGATATTGCATTTTGTACTTCCGGCACTTACTCTGGAGATCGGCTACGGTGATACCCGGCTGATCATCAATGATCAGATTCGAATCCCCAATGATTCCCGCACTCCGAACCAGTTCGGTCCAATCCATGTCCTGAAGCTGGCCGGAACGGATCTTCTCTGCCTCAACATGGGAAACCAGAGACATGAGTCGGTTCACCAGGGATTCCTTCGGCATCTCAAGAGAGAAAATCGCAACCGGCAGTTTTTCATGGAAGGCAACATATTCCGCAATATTCAAGGCAAGCGCCGTTTTACCCATGGAAGGACGGGCTGCAATCAGGATCAGATCGGCCGGCTGAAGTCCGGACAGCTGTCTGTCCAGATCCGTAAATCCGGTTGGAATACCTGTGACATTTCCCTCCATCTGGGAAGCGATATGAATTTTTTCCAGGGCCGTCATGACAATTTTCTTGATCGGTACGGTTTCATTACCGGTCTGATTCTGGGCCATTTGGAAGGCGATTTCCTCCCATTCTCCCAAAATCTCCTTTGCCGGCCGTTCTGCCTTATAACATTCGCTCTCGATCTCCTGATTCTTTCGAATCATGGTCCGAAGCATGGACTTTTCCTTTACGATCGAGCAATAACTCTCAATATTTACCGAAAGCGGAACGGAACTTACGATATCGGTGATATATTCCGGACTGGCGACCTCCGGCAAAGCTCCCTTATCCAGAAGCCTATCCTGCAGGGTAATGACATCGATCGGCTGACCTTCATTGGTCAGCTCCACAATCGTGTCAAAAAGCTGACCGTACGCCTGATTGTCAAAATCCTCTCTGACCAGAAGTCCCATTGCCGTATTGCAGGCTTCCTTATCCATGATCATGGAGCCAAGAACTGACCGTTCGGCATCCGGCGAACTTGGCATGCGGCTAAGCCTTATATTCTCGTTCCGATTGTCTGTCTGATTTTCCATCTTCCAATCTGTTCCTTTACTTCTCGGAAACGTGAACCTTCAGCGTAGCCTGAACCTCCGGATGGAGTTTTACCGTCAGATTGTAAATGCCCAGAGCCTTCATCGGCACGTCCAAAACCAGCTTTTTCTTATCGATCTTCTTTCCATACTGTTTTTCGCAGGCATCAACCACTTCCTTGGTAGAAACAGAACCGAAGACCTTGCCGCCCTCGCCTGTTTTAATCTTTACTTCGACTGTCCATTGTTCGATCTCTTCCTTCAGGGCCTTGGCCTCCTCCAGATTCTCTTCTGCCACCTTCTCGTCATGTGCCTTCTTAAGCTTCAGATTATTGAGATTGGCCGGTGTTGCTTCTACGCCCAATTTCTTGGGAAGAAGTGCGTTCCTGGCATAGCCGTTCGAGACCTCGACGATCTCACCTTTTTTCCCCAATGCTTTTACATCTGCCAAAAGAATTACTTTCATAATTCAATATCTCCTTTCTCAACTGCTTCATCCAGAATCTTCTTGATCAAATCTCTGGCTTCTTCTATATTTCCTCCGGCAATCTGAGCTCCGGCAAGATTCAGATGTCCGCCGCCGCCCAATTTTTCCATGATCCTCTGCACATCGATCTCATCGATGGACCGTGCGCTGATATAGACCTTATTATCATACTTCGTTAAGACGAAAGAAGCCTTGATCCCCGTGATATCCAAAAGTTCGTTTGCAGCCTGGGCAGCCACTATGGTCGGACTCTTTAAACCCGCCGGATCACAGATCGAAATGGCAAAGGAATTGCGATATACTTCCGCATCCCTGACTACTTCTGCTCTGGCCTTATAGGTATTCATGTCCTCTCTCAGCATCTTCCGAACCCGCGTCATATCGGCGCCGCTTCTTTTGAGATAGGCCGCAGCCTCAAAAGTCCGGACTCCTGTCTTTGCAACGAAATTGTTGGTATCAATCAGGATTCCGGCATAGATACAGTCTGCCTCCCTCGGGCGGATCTCTATTCTTTCCGCAAAATACTGAAGAATCTCTGCGATCATTTCACAGGTAGAAGAGGCAAAGGGTTCAATATAGGACAATACCGGATTCGTAATCAGACCATCTCCCTGTCTATGATGATCGAAGACAACAATATTCCTGCTTCGGCTGAGAAGCTCAGGACATTCGGTATAATCGGCCCGGTTGGTATCCACGACAACTACCAGGGTCTTGTCGTCTACCCCATATATGGCTTCCTGTGTCGTAAGGATCAGATTTTCCGGCCACTCATCTTCCTTGGAAATCAGATCTACCAGAGGCTTTAAAGAAGTCGTTACCGTATTTAATACGATATGACATTCTTTTCCAAGATGTCTTGCTGCAATACAGATCCCAAGGCAGGCACCAAAAGCATCAATATCTGTGATCTTATGGCCCATGACAATCACGCGATCCTTGCTGGTCATCATTTCCCGAAGGGCTTGGGCCTTGACTCTGGCTTTGACCCGTGTATTCTTTTCTACCTCTTTTCCATGGAGACCATAATAGGATACATCGTGATGGTCCTTAACTACAGCCTGGGATCCGCCACGTCCAAGGGCTATATTGATCGCTGCCCGGGCATATTCCAGGACTTCCGGATAGCTGCTGCCGCCGACACCGACACCAATGGATAAGGTGACATCACTTTCGTTTCCGAAATGGATCCCGCGGACTTCTTCCAGGATGGAAAACTTATTGTCCTCCAGATCAGGAAGACAGCGCTGCTGGAAAATGACGAAGTACTTGTCTTTTTCGATTTTCTGTACGATGCCCTCGTACTGCTGGAAATATTGACTGATCTTCTGATCAATGGTCGCTGCAAGAAGTGATCTCCGGACGACCTCCATTCCCTCAATGGTCTCCTCGTAATTATCAATATAAATGATGGCAGGAACCATCTGCTGGTTCCAGTTCAACTGCCGGATCTGATACAATTCCGTCTCATCAAAAACAAGGACCGCATTGATGGTTTGAATCAGTTCCTCCGTGGTGATGAGTTCCTTCCCTTTCGTACCTTCTTCTTCAAAAGAAAGCCGGCGAAGTTCCACCCGGTACTTCCTGCCGTTATAGTCCAGACGGATGATCTGCTTCACGTCTTCGGAATGCGACAGGATCTCCGGTGTAATCTCAGGAAAGATCGTTGCAATACTTTTATGGAAATTGTGATCCTTATGCGTCAGATTCCGGAATTCCTGGTTCATCCAGATCAAGCGGCCGCCTTCATCCAAAAGTGCATATGGCAGCTGCAGTTCTTTTAAGAACTTCTTCTGAACCGTTCCGTAATGAGTTGCAAAATTAATGAGCTCCTCGTTTAGCTTTTTCTTCACAAAAAAGAAGAGAACTAAAACGATCACCGTATACAGGGCTGTGACTACCGAAACGAAAAGGCCGGCATGCAGATCATAGAAATCCAGACCGATGCTTACTCCCGCAAGCAGGAATATATTCAGGATCGGCATAAGAAAGTAGGCTCTCAGCCTCCCATGATATCTCAAAGTCTCCATTGATATCTCTCCATTCGAATCATCCTTTTCATGCAGCTTATTATATCACATGCTTGGGGTGTGGCGAGAGTCCTCCCTTCTGACTTTGTTACTTTGACGGAAGATTTTTATTATTTTTGTCTATAATGACATTGTGAAAGAGGCTTTCTTTGTCTATACTGACCATAGTTGATGAAGCTTTTAAGGAATATGAATCCTCAAAGCCTGAAAAGACTTCATCGTGAATAACAGTTTTAGAAGGGTAGGTTTTTACAATGGCAAGTGTAACGCTTGAAAACGTAACCAAGGTTTATCCCAGTGGCGTAAAGGCCGTTGATGATTTCAACCTTGATGTTAAGGACAAGGAATTCATCATTTTCGTAGGACCGTCCGGATGTGGTAAGTCTACCACACTTCGTATGATCGCAGGTCTTGAAGATATCACTTCCGGTACCTTGAAGATCGACGGAAAAGTTATGAACAATGTTGAGCCGAAGGACCGTGATATCGCAATGGTATTCCAGAACTACGCTCTGTATCCTCATATGACCGTATTTGATAACATGGCTTTCGGTCTGAAGCTTCGTAAAGTTCCCAAGGATGAGATCAAGAAGAAGGTCGATGAGGCCGCTGATATCCTTGGCCTGAAGCCTTACCTGGATCGTAAGCCGAAGGCTCTTTCCGGTGGACAGAGACAGCGTGTTGCCATGGGACGTGCCATCGTACGTAATCCTAAGGTCTTCCTCATGGATGAGCCTCTCTCTAACCTGGATGCTAAGCTTCGTGTTCAGATGAGAACCGAGATTTCCCGTCTGCATGATCGTCTGGGCGCTACCATCATCTATGTAACACATGACCAGACCGAGGCTATGACCCTTGGTACCCGTATCGTTGTTATGAAGGATGGTGTTGTACAGCAGGTTGATACTCCTCAGACTCTTTACAACGCTCCTTGCAATCTCTTCGTTGCCGGATTCATCGGATCTCCTCAGATGAACTTCCTGGATGCTAAGATTTCTGAAGATGGCGGTAAGCTTTATGCAACCGTCGACAATGCTAAGCTTGAGATTCCTGCAGAAAAGGCTAAGGCTCTGAAGGAAAAGGGTTATGTCGGAAAGACCGTTGTTATGGGTATCCGTCCTGAGCACTTGAATGATGCTGCAATCGATGAGCATGATAATCCGAACAAGATCACTGCTAAGGTTCGTGTTTACGAACTTCTCGGTGCTGAAGTTTATCTCTACTTCGACTTCGGCGGCACTCAGATGACCGCTCGTGTTGATCCTTCTACCCCTGCAAAGATGGGCCAGGAGACAACCTTCACTCTGGATATGTCTAAGACTCATTTCTTCGACAAGGAAACCGAGCTTACCATCACAAACTAGGATTTTCATCTCAGTCACTGAGATTCAAAAAAGAGGACCGGAAAGGTCCTCTTTTTTTTACCAATATTCGTTATAATAGATATGAAACTTATCGTTGAATTTCAAAGAACAGGAAATTCTATGCAGGAAACAAAAAAACAGATCCCATCCAAGGTTCAGAAGACACTGGATGAAATTTGCTCTCTGACCGGCATTCCCTTTCAATTAAAAGATGACTCGATCCCGGAGGATGAGTTGGAGGAACGCCTTACATTTCTATTAAGAGATCTGAAAAAAGAGCCGGAACAACGGCCTCGAAAGTCGACCCCTTCCGATATTCTACGTCGATTTCTCCAGGGAGATGTAACCTTGGATGATTGTAAGGCACAACTGGAGAATTGCCATTTCCGTACCGGCGCCTGCCTCGGCCTCCTCCTTCTCCATTTTAATAAACCTTATACCGATAACTCCGATATCATGGCAATCTTACGGGAGATCACAGAACCTTCTTCGACCTTTTATCTCGATATGAATGACCATGACCTGGTCCTCTTATTTAATTCTGAGGAGGTTCTTTCCACAGAATCCTTGAGGAAAACGGCAGCCCAGCTTCTGGACACTATCACAGCGGAAGCAATGCTTACCATACGGATTGCCTATGATCGGGCCGTTGAAAATCTTTCCGACCTTCCGGCCACCTATCAAAATCTCTTACTTTCCATGAAGATCGGCAGTATCTTTTTATCTTCTGACAATATTTATTATTATCGAAATCTTGGCCTCGGCAAACTCCTTTCCCGCCTGCCCAGGGAAGCCTGTCTGGATTACCTGGAAGAATCCCTTCCCGGCGTGGATTTCTCGGAAATCGATGAGGAAACAGGGCATACCATACGGACCTTTTTCGCCAGTGGACTGAACATTGCGGAGACTGCGCGGATCCTCTATCTACATCGAAATACCCTGGTCTATCGTCTGGACAAGTTCAAGCGTTCTACCGGGCTGGATCTTCGGAATTTCGATGATGCAATCACTTGTCGGATCGGAATGATGATTGCAGCCTATCTAAAAAAGTCCTGAGGGTATTAACTCCCTCAGGACTTTTTCTAACTCTATGCGATCTCTGTGCGATTGACGCTCCCGCATGATGGATTCCTAAAATGAGAAGCTAAAGACTCCTGCAATCAATCCAGTCAGGGATCAATAGGCCAGTTTCCTGGCCTTGGCTCTGTCTTCATCTGACAGAGTCACCCGGGAAGGATTCATCCTTTGCAGAATATCCAGGATCTCAATGCTCGGTTCTACGATTACCTTTGTTTCCTGCGCAGTCACATCATCCTTTATGATCATGACGTAATAGTTTTTCCCCGGAATATGGGAAGAGCAGTCCTTGACCGGCATGCTCTTTCCGATATAGCGCTGAACCGGATCGCTATGTGTTGGAGCCATCACGACAATATTGGCTTCCTTGGTCGCAACCATGCTCTTTCTCTTACGCCCGCCGATCACCTTATCGATGTCCAGTTCTCCATTGGTATAGCTGTAATCGAAGGCAATCTTCGTATACTGGAAATTAAACCAGGCCAGCAGTGCAAATAAAAGAGCCATAAGCAGCATGGGAGGAAAAACCATCATCATAAGGAAAAACAGGAATGCGAAAATCGCGGAAATATAGGCCATGACCTTAATACTGCCAGGTGTTTTTCTTTCCACTGTGCACTCATGAAATATATCCTGCTGATACATGCTTTACCTCCGTCTTTGATCTGTCCTTCTTTTCATACACTTTTCCGGGCAATCTATGAATCATCAGATCCCTCGGAAGGAAAATGTGATGTTCATCGTTTTATTATTATCTAACATGAACTCCGGATGTGTCAAGGCACCCCAGGTATCGTCTCCTCCAATGCCCATCTGCTTACCGACACGGACACAGGTCCGGATGGGAAGCGGCAGCTCATTCTGGTGGGTCGCATTTTCCACTTCCTGAGGTGTATAGGGCAGGGCGGAGAATTCCAGGTGATTACAGTTGAAACGAATACCCCTGCCCTTGTCATCAGTCAATTCTGCATAGCGCACATCTACTTTGTTACCACATTCCTGAGGAACCAGATATTTGGCCATGTTATCCATGACATCATTTTCATAGACCCCGACCTTGGCATGCTGCCGGTCGATATAGGTCTCATCCGGTCCTTTTCCATACCATTTTAAGTGATGGAGATCATAATCTAACCCGAACATCATGCTGAATTCCGGAAGCTCACCGACTTCATGGCTGTCTCCCATAGAAAGGTTGACTTGGATCTCGCCATCCGGGAAGACCGTGTAAGTCACTTTGCAATCCATAGCCGGCCTGGTCGCCAGATGATAGGTATAGGTAATGGTAACAGACTGTTCCTTCTCCTCGACCTCATAATCTGTTCCTCTTCTTCCATGATGATACTTATGTGATACATACATAGAAGCTGCTTTCCATTGACCGGCACGGAAAGGAAGCTGGTTTGCCATGTCATTCTCAGTCATAGCCCGCCAGAAATTGGGCTTTGGCATGGTCTTTAAGAGTTCCCTGCCACCATAGACATAAGAAACCAATCCGCCGAAGAGACGGGAGAAGATGACTTCGAAGTTGTCACCCTTAACACCCAGATTCTTCCAGCCATGTACAATGGTCATATGCCCTTCATGTTTTTTCTCTTCTCCTTTTCTTTCGAAGATGCCCTGGCCCCAGGCAACTTCATGCCCCTGGTCTGCCCAGAGTTCATCCTCCTTTAAAAGGAAGGATACCGTAACGACATATTCGCCGCCTTCGTCCGGGATCTTAAATGGCATATCAAAGGATCTGCTTTCGCCCGGGTCTACATTTACCTCTGACATATATGCATCCAGGAACTCTCCATCCTTTTCCAGAAGAATTTCACAGTCATATGCACCGGTCGGTGTGAAAAGTGCGTTGTTTTCCACAAAGAAGTGGTCTTCTTCCACACGGACCCGGATATTCTGGTAGTTGTACTTCACTTCCTGCATCTTGGGGGATGGATCACGATCCTTGCCATAGCAGATGCCGTTACCGCTGAAACTGAAATCACAGGGCCGGTCATCGAAGTCACCGCCATAGGCCTGGAATTCCCTGCCATAGCGGTCCTTTTTGGTAAGAGACTGGTCAATATAATCCCAGATAAAGCCACCCTGGAAAAGGGGTTCTTCTCGGGTCAGATCCGTGTACTTCGACATGGCCCCGCAGGAATTTCCCATGGCATGGGTATATTCGCAGTTAATATAGGGCTTTTCTCTATGATCCTTCAGGAATTCCTTGATGTCAGCTACCGTCGCATACATGGTACTTTCCATGTCCGACAGATCCGGATAGCGCTTATCCCATTGAACGCCTTCGTAATGAACCAGACGAGTCGGATCCCAGGCATGAAAGGCCTTGGTCATTTCATTGATATCTTTTCCGCCGAAAGACTCGTTGCCGCAAGACCAGATCAAAATCGAAGGATGGTTCTTGTCTCTTTCGTACATACTGCGAGCCCGATCCAGAACCAGTTCCTGGAATTCCGGCCGATTCCCCGGCACTACGGTCTCGATATCACGTCTTCCTTCCATCACCGGATCCCAGGTTCCATGGGTTTCCAGATTGGTCTCATCTATGACATAGAGACCGTATTCATCACAAAGACGATAGAACTCTGTCCGGTTAGGATAGTGGCTGGTCCGGATTGCATTGATATTGTTCTGCTTCATGGTGATGATATCCTTTTCAATATCATCCACTGTCAATGCCCGCCCGGTCTCTGCGCTGAATTCATGACGGTCTGTTCCTTTGAAAACGATCCGCTTGCCATTCAACTGCATGATATGATCCTTGAGTTCGAAACAGCGGAAGCCCACTTTCTCCACCACTTCTTCCTGAAAATGTTTCTTCTCATCCAGAACTTCGATTCGAAGCTCATAGAGATTCGGTATCTCCGCACTCCAGAGCTGGGGCTCATCTACCGGAATCCGGATGTGGGTATTCCGATCCAGAGACCCCTTCCCATTGATGACGGACTCACCATTCGGATCCACGAGATCCATCTGATAGGAACCCGGCTTATTCGTCTTCATGTCAATGACAAGCTCTGCCTTGGTAAATTTTTGCTCGAGCTCGGTCTGAATTTTCAGATCCCGGATATGAACTTCCGGAACCGTATAGAGATATACATCCCGGAATATGCCTGAAAAGCGGAACATATCCTGGTCTTCGCACCAACTTCCCGCTGTCCATTTGAAGACCCGGACAGCCAGCCGGTTTCTCCCTGGCTGGATATATGGCGTCAAATCGAACTCAGAGGGTGTGAAACTGTCCTCACTGTAACCGACATAATTGCCATTGAGCCATAGGGCGAATCCGCTTTCCACTCCCTGAAAGGAAATATAGACCGGCCCCTTCGTCATATTCGAAGGAAGCTCAAAATCCTTCAGATAAGATGCCGTCGGGTTAAATTCCTTCGGGATCTCTCCCGGCTCCACTTCTTCATGCCCATCCCAGGGATACTGGGTATTCACATACTGAGGTCTGTCGTAACCTTCCATCTGAATACAGGCAGGAACACGGATCTCGTCCCAGCCTAAGGCACTAAAATCCTTCTGATAAAAGTCTGGGACAGCAGATTCAACATTTCTTGCATAAGAAAACTTCCAGATTCCATTCAGGCTGAACCGAAAGCCGGTCGGATCTCCATAGATGGCACTTTTGTTTGGATAATAGAGATGGTCAGAATGCGCCGGCAGACGATTTTCCTCGAAAATCTCAGGATCCCTTACAATGTCGTAATGGAATTCTTTCATAAACTTCTCCTTTATTTTTGAAAAGGGACTGCAGGCAGCCTACAGTCCCTCTCATTCAAAACCCTTTTCTTGCTTTCTTTGTCTCTATCTCCTATTACTTCACCGCACCGGTAATACCTTCTGCAAACTGCTTCTGCAGTACGAAGAAGACAATCATTGTCGGGATGGAACAGAAGAGAACGCCAAGCATCAGAACACCATAGTCCGGTGTATAACCACCTGCCAGATTTGCAATCAACATCGGCATGGTCCATGCATCGGTATTGGTTCCCATAACAACCTTCGGCCACAGATATGCATTCCAAGCATTCATGAAGGTAATAACAGCTGCGGCTGCAAAAGTTGACTTCATAACCGGAAGATACATACGGAAGTAGATCTGGAACTCATTCAATCCGTCCAGTCTTGCGGCCTCCATAATGTCTTGAGGGAAATTACGCGAATTCTGACGGAACATCATGATCATAAATGGCGTCGAGATCGACGGCAGGATGAAGGCCCATACGGTATACATGATTCCCATGCTGTTTACTAACTTAAAAAGGGGAATCATCGTTGCTACCTGAGGTACCATCATGGCAAGAAGAAGAATGTCAAATAATTTATCCTTCATCTTGGTGTGATAGAGCTCGAACCCGAAACCGGCAAGGGAGCAGATGAAGAGGCAGAGAATGGTCTGCACAATCGAATAGAAGAAGGAGTTTCCAAGAGTTCCCCAGAGATCATTCTGAGAAGTCAGCTTCTCATAATTCTCGATAAATGCAGCTCCGAAAACAATCTTTCCGGCCTGGATATCCTTTGATGTATTCGTGGAAGCGGAAATCATCCAGTAAAGAGGGAATACAGAGAAGAGACTCCAGATGATCAGGAAAATATAGGTTGGAATCAGTCTGCGCTGAATTGCGGATTTATTCTTAGCCTTAGTCACGCGTATCACCTACTTTCAGATTAATAGCTGCCAGAATAGCAACCATGACAAATACAACGAAGGAAAGGGCGGATGCATAACCGAAATTCGAAACGCCCTTACCAAAGGAAAGGTTGTAAATGTAATGCGACATGGTGATTGTAGTGTTTGCCGGACCTCCGTTTGTCAGGTTGACAGACTCATCGAAGAGCTGCAGAGTACCATTGATTGACATAATGAATGTCATAATAATGGTCGGGCGAAGAAGAGGAACTGTGATATGCCAGAAGGTCTTCCAGCCATTTGCTCCATCAATTTTCGCTGCTTCATATACAGAATATTCGATATTCTGCAGACCTGCCAGATAGAAGACCATGTTATAACCGGTCCATCTCCAGATCAATGCGAAGATAATAACGAAACGCGCCCATCCGGTCGTACCGATGAAGTTGATATTTTTTTCGATGATGCCAAGCTTCATCAGGATGGAATTGACCAAACCCTGCTGAGCGAACATCGAACGGAAAATCAAAGAATAAGAAACCAATGAGGTCGCACAAGGAAGGAAGACCATGGTTCGGAAAAGGCCGCGGCATTTCAGATCCTTGTTATTTAAAAGCTGTGCCAGGAGGATTGCCAGAACCAGCATGATCGGTACCTGGATGATCAGATAGAGGAAGGTATTCCCCATCGACCGGATAAAGGTCGTATCGTGGATCATTCTGGTATAATTCCGAAAGATGGGTTTCTGCCACTGCATGTTTGCGGCCGACCCCGTCTGCATAGACATGATGAAGGCTCTTACCATGGGGTAAAAGCTCAGGATGAAGATCAGGATTGATGCAGGTGCCAAAAAGCCCCACCCTGCAAGGCTTTGCTTCTCCTGCAGGCTTATGCCTTTTTTCTTTTCCAAATTTACTCTCCCTTCTTTCTAAGACCTTACGGTTAAAAAAGGGGAATCGGAAGTCCGATTCCCCGAATTTTTACCGGATCCCGGAATTACTTAGAGCTGTTGTCTTCCATTGCAAACTCAAGCTTATCCTGTGCATCCTTCAGAGCATCCTTAGTGGCAGTTCCGTTGATCACATTGGTGATTGCCTCACCCATATCAGTTCTTGCTTCGTAGTGGAAGTCGTTCTGCTCAACTGCAGGAACCTTACCGGAGTATTCCATCAGAGTTGCGTAAACCTTAGCACCACCGAAGAAATCATCTGCCTGCTGATAGGTATCACCCTGAACTGCAGGAAGGTAAGTAGAAATAACACCGCCGTTCTTCAGAGCGTTATCATAAGTCTCAATTGCGCCGTCGCCGCCGCCGAATGTGTAAGAAAGGAAGTCCTTGGCAAGGTCAGCCTTCTTGCAGGCTGCTGTAATATAAAGGGAAGAACCGCCGTTAGCTGCATATCCCTGCTGTCCGTTTCCTTCCAGAGTCGGGATCGTAGTGATTGCCCACTTACCTGCAGCGGCCTTGTTCTGCTTCATTGTAGCAATGATCCAGTTACCATTGAATACACCTGCTACCTGATCATTTGCGATCGATGCTGTGTACTCATCCCAGGAGTTTGCCAGGAGAATGGTTTCATCCTTTGCCATAGAAGCAATCACATCAACAACCTGAGCAACCTTTGGCTCAGAGGTAAGCTGAGGCTTGCCATCCTTGAACTGGGATACACCCTCTGCCTGGAGCATCATGTAAGGGAAGTCATCTCCGGAGTGGTCCATGGACATCATATACTTACCGGTCTTATCCTTAACGTCCTTTGCAACCTTTTCGAAATCTGCCCATGAGATTCCGGTCATTTCATCAACGCTGTGACCGGCCTGCTGCAGATAATCTGTACGGTAAGCCATGATAACAGTACCGTTATCTACAGGGAAGCCATAGTGCTTGCCCCCAATCGTGGACATACCGATCTTATCCTGAGAGAACTGTGTCCAGTCAACCTTGGCATCATCAACATTCTGCCATGCATCCGGATAATCATGTACATATCTCTGGATGTAGTGATCCTGGAAAAGAACGATGTCAGGAAGTGCGGAATAATCCTTGGAAGAACCTGCTGTAGTAACAGCGGTCTCAACATCAGAAGATGCAGACTGTTCAATGATGTTCAGCTTGAAGTCAGGATTCTTCTTCTGATATGCAGCTTCTGCTGCCTTCAGGGCCGGGATATTGAAGTTCTTATCCCAAGCGTATACGGAAAGCGTATTCTTATCCTCAGAAGCTGTGATGTTCTTTCCGGATGACTTCTTCGATCCGCTCTTACTCTTGCTGCTGCTTC
Source organism: Lachnospiraceae bacterium (assembly GCA_029100405.1). Lineage (GTDB taxonomy): Bacteria > Bacillota > Clostridia > Lachnospirales > Lachnospiraceae > Lachnocurva. The sequence goes on from JAQXPG010000053.1 coordinate 27,812, forward strand.
CGCATCCTGCAAGAGCTCCAACTGCCAGTACCCCTACCAGCATAATGGACAATACTTTCTTTTTCATACAAAAACCCTCCTTGTACGATCGGGAACATTTTTGCCATAACCAACTTCACAGGCTTAATGCCTTGTGAATTTTGTACAGATTCTGTTCCCTTTTCTCTTGAATGTATGTCTATTATAACCGACAGGACGTAAAATAGAAGTGTAGAAAGTATTCTATTCTTTGCATATTCGCCTAAAAAATGATGGAAACGTTACCATTATGTCCGGGTTTTTTGTGCATTTTTTATGACTCTTCTACAATTTCGGATCTGTGAAATTTTTTTTGAATAATTTCTGCCCATGGAAAATGAGCAAAAAAAGCGGTAACGAAGAGCTGTCTGCTTTCGTTACCGCTGTCTTTGGTCAGCTTTTATCGAGGAGGCCCTGATCAGCTTTGACTTAAACCTTTCCTTCCCATCCCTTTTCGGCGCTGATCCTGAAGTCCGTCAGAAGATCTTTATGACTTCTGGCATCCGACTTCCATTGATAGGGAGTCTTTCCGGTCAGTTTACGAAAATTCCGATTGAAGGTGGAAGGTGTCTGATATCCTACTCTCAGGCCAAGTTCCTCCATGGAAAGTTCTTCCTTCCGCATGAGCTTGCATGCCTCCTGGATCCGGACCGAATTGATATAGTCGTTCGGTTTCATATTCATCGCTTCTTCAAAGATCTTTCTGAAGTGGGACTCAGATAAGCCGCAGGTAGAAGCCATCTCAGAAATGCGGATCTCCTCGGAATAATGCTCATTCACATAACGAACAGCTGTCTTAATATATTCGCTGAACCGATCCACTTTTCGAACCTGAAGTCTTTCATCATCCAGGCGGAGGATCTCTATGGTCAATGCCATGAGATAGCCCTTGATCGCATCTTTATAATAGAGAGGCTGGGTTCGGCATTCCCGGATAATGCTCTGGATCAGGTTGGAGAGAGCCGGGTGATTGGCTTTCGTTTTCAGGGTTCCTCTCTTATTGATCGTCCGGATGATCTCATCCGTAGAAAGCCTGGAAGATTCCATCTCATTCTTGATAAATTCATCCAGGTCGATAAAAAGGAATTCCCACTTATCCACATGACCGGGGTCTGAGATGGTCGTATGTGGAATGTTTGCCGGAATAATGGTAAACATGTTGGCACCATAACGATAGGATCTGTCTTCTATCAGAAGACGTCCATTACCGTAATAGCAGTAACCAATCTCCAGGTAATTATGAAAATGCTGCATTTCGCCATAGCCGAGACCGTATTCCTGTTCCCAGCCCTTTCCAAGCATGGGAAGTACATAATCTCCTTCCGGCAAGGTATAATATCGAAATTCCAGCTTCTTTTTCTGTTTCGTCATGGCAAAACCTCTTTTCAATAAATCTTGCCTTAATCATAATCGAATTTGCAAGAATAGTAAAGTATGGCTTGTTTGATTTTGAATCGAAACCAAATCGAATTCGAAAGGTTTATTCTTGCAAAAAAAAGGCCGCTCTTATTGGAAATTACAGGAAACAAAGGAAATCCCATCCCCTTCACGTTGATTTTTTTGCAAAAAAAGACTGCCTCCAAAGGAGACAGTCTTTGATATCTCTTGTTACGCTTCAGAATACGGTTTCTATCCTTATCGTATCCTTACCGAATTCTATTAATCCTGAACGTAAGGCATAAGAGCAAGATGACGAGCTCTCTTGATTGCTGTCGTAAGCTCTCTCTGATGCTTAGCGCAAGTACCGGTAATCCGGCGAGGAAGGATCTTTCCTCTCTCAGAGATATACTTTCTCAGAAGATTGGTATCCTTGTAATCGATCACTGCATTCTTTCCGCAGAATACACAAACCTTTCTTCTTCTATGCATGGGACGTCTTCTGGGTCCGCCTGCATGCTCTTCCTTATTGAATGCCATGGTTTTTACCTCCTGTTATTTTAGTTGAACGGCAGGTCTTCTTCCACACCGCTCGGATCGTTCATAAAATCATCGCCGGCATTTCCCATCGAACCTGCGTTTCCTGCAGGAGATGCGGAATTTCCGGAATTTCCGGAATCATATGCAGACTGTGCATTCTTGGATTCGGCAAATTCGATCGAGTTGGCAATGATCTGTGTACCATAGACCTTCTGACCTTCTTTATTGGTATAATTATCGTTTCTGATCTCTCCATCGAGAACGATCTTGGTTCCCTTGTGGAGATATTTCTCTACGAACTCACCCTGTTTTCCAAATGCGGTACAATTGAAGAAATCCGCTGTCGGATCTCCGTCCCGATGAAAACGACGGTCAACAGCAATGCTGAATCTAGCAACAGCTGTATTATTGGCTCCGCCATAACGAACATCCGGATCTCTTGTAAGTCTGCCCATTAAGATGACTTTATTCATACTCTTACTCTCCTTATCTCAGTCTTACTGCTCGTTTGCGCGAACGACTAAGAAACGAAGAACATTGTCCATAATACGAACATCAGCTTCAACCTTTGCAGGTGCATCAGCTTCTGCATCGAACTGAATGAAGTAGTAATATGCTTCTGTCATCTTATTGATCATAACAGCAAGCTTCTTCTTACCAGCTTCGTCAATGTTCGTAACAGTTCCACCATAGCGGGCAATTGTCTCTTTTGCCTTTTCTACTGTAGCTGTTCTCGCATCATCGTCGATCTTGGCATTCACTACGAGTGCTAATTCATACTTGTTCATGCGATTAACCTCCTTCTGGTCTATTGGCCCCTCTGCACTACATCAGAGCAGCAAGGAAATATCATTTACCACGAGTCAATATCTTAACATGAAGAGCGCTGATATTCAAGCAGTTTTCGAAATTGTTTTTGAATTGTTTATTCTCTGTTTATCTTTCTAAAATAAAATAAGATCACATCTTCTCTTTTAAAAGTGCCTGATAGACGTCCCTTTTTCGGATTCCGCGGTCTATGGCCACCTGCTTCATTGCGGCCTTTTGATCCATTCCAAGAGAGAGGTATTTCTCATAATGTTTAGCGACAGAAAAGCTCTCCCACTGTTTCTTCTTCTCCGCTTCACTTTCTTCTTTGCTTTTTCCACGGATCACCAGTACATATTCCCCACGGGGTGTGTTTGTCTGATAATAGTCCAAAGCCTCTCCCAGGCTGGTCTTCCTTTTCTCTTCAAAGCGCTTTGTAATCTCTCTTGTAACGGTAACTTCCCGGTCTCTTCCAAGGACATCACTCAGCTCTTCCAAGGTTTTCTTCAAATGATGGGGTGCTTCATAGATCAGGATGGTTCGTGTTTCTTTTTTGATCTCTTCCAGAACCCGGCTGCGTTCCTTCTTGTCCTTAGGAAGAAATGCTTCAAAAGCCAGTCTCCGACAAGGCTGTCCGGACATGACAGCAGCTGAGGCAAAAGCAGTCGGACCCGGCACGGTCGTCACTTCAATGCCCTCTTCATAGCACATGGAAACCAATTCTTCTCCGGGATCAGAGATCCCGGGCATGCCTGCATCCGTGATCAGGGCAATGTTGGTCCCCGCCTTCAGTTTGTCCACCAATTCTCTTCCCTTATCCAGCTTGTTAAATTCATGATAGGAAGTCATCGGTGTATGGATATCAAAGTGTGTCAAAAGCTTGATGGAATTTCTGGTATCCTCCGCTGCAATGAGATCCGCTTCTTTTAAAATACGGACCGCCCGGAAAGTCATATCCTCCAGATTTCCGATGGGCGTCCCGACAAGATATAAGGTTCCAGCCATTTTTCCCTCCGTGCTTATCTTCTATATCGCTTTAAAATAAAAACAGATCCGCGATGGATGTCACCGGAAGATTCTCCGATGACCTTTTCCCAGGATTCTTTAGAAGCCATATAGATCATGGATTTCATCCGTGTATTCTCCGACTGCCTTATAAACGATGAGTGGCTTTTCTACCGTGAGACGCGGATTTCCGTCCCGAACGCCTTCCACCAGCACCATATTGGGTTCCTTGTCAAGAAAGGGATAGACCAGCCGCATGCGTTTCGGCTCAATACCATACTTGCGCATAGAATCCAAGAGATCAACCAATCGGAAGGGTCTGTGGACAAAATAGCACCTGCCTTTGGGCCGAAGAAGCCTTGCTGTTTCCCTGACGAAGTCATCGAGATTCGCCATGACTTCATGCCTGGCGATCCATTTGGCGTCACCCTGATTCTGTATTCCGTGGTGATCGATCATATAAGGCGGATTGGAAACAACAACATCAAAAGAGGATCGGCCGAATTGTTTTGATGCCTCTTTTACATTCCCCTGTATAATATGGATCCGGTCTGACAGACCGTTCATTTGGACGGATCTCTCTGCCATATCGGCACTTTCTGCCTGGACTTCCAGACCGATAAACTCTCTTCCTTCTGTCTTGGCAGATAAAAGAAGCGGGAGGATCCCGGTTCCTGTACCCAGATCCATCACCCGCTCATTTCTTCTGACCTTTGCAAAACCGGAAAGGAGAACCGCATCCATGCCAAAGCAGAAACGACTGGGATCCTGAAGGATCTTCAAACCGTTTCGTTGGAGATCATCGATCCTTTCGCCCTCTTTTCTGAAGCTGTCAGCTGTCATGTTCGGTCACTTTCCTGTTTTCCGCCGTTTCCCGGCCCCGGTTGGGGTTGGAATTCGGATTCGAATTCTGATTTCTTCTGTCACGGTTTCTTTTCGGACGGCGATTCTGCTTTCTCTCTCCCTCCGGATTTTGTTCTTTCTCCGTGCCGGATTCCTGGGAAGCTGCCTTTCTGTTATCTCCCCGATTCTTTGTCTTTCGATCCTGAGGGAGCTTTTCGCCTGCATCTTTTCCGGTCTTCACCGATTTTACCGAAGCATTTTTGGCATTATTCTTATTATGATGTGCCTTTTTATGAACGCCGGGCTCATAGATCAGATCCTTTGCCTCAAATTCCTCTACTTCCCTGGTGTCATTCACTTCAAAGATGACCCGGACTTTTTGTCGAAGAATGTTTACATTCTGCACTTCTCCGACTCTTCCGTCCTGAGTCTTCACCTCATCTCCCTTACGGGGCAGCTTTTTATTCAAATACTCATAGGCGTCTTCTTCATTTTTCAGGCAGCACATCAAACGACCGCAGACACCGGAGATCTTGGTCGGATTCAAAGAGAGGTTCTGCTCCTTTGCCATTTTGATCGAGACCGGTGCAAAGTCTTCCAGATAGGATCTGCAGCAGAGTTCCCTGCCGCAGATACCGATACCGCCGATCAGCTTCGTTTCATCACGGACGCCAATCTGACGAAGTTCGATCCGCGTCCGAAAAACGCCGGCCAGATCCTTAACAAGGTCTCTGAAATCCACCCTTTCATCCGCTGTAAAGTAGAAGATCAGCTTGTTATTGTCAAAGGTATACTCCGCTTCTACCAGCTTCATATCAAGCTTATGATCGCGGATCTTCTGCTTGCAGATCTTATAGGCTTCTTCTTCCTTTTCGTGGTTTTTCTCATCCCTTACGGCGTCTTCTTCTGTTGCCATCCGAAGGATCTTTTTCGGCGGATGCTTGAAATACTTGTCATCCATTTGCCGGGGCATTGTCATGACTTTTCCGTATTCCACACCATGACTGCTTTCTACAATGACATGATCATGGAGACGGATCTCATTATCACCCGGATCATAGTAAAATATTTTTCCACCGTTTCTAAGGTGTACTCCGATCACATTAGCCATTCATTATCTCCTTTAACTGCAGGATCAAAAGTCCTGCCGTCAGCTCAAAGTTCACATGGGCCTTCAGTTTATTTCTTGCATCCCGGATTGCCCGAAAGGCCTTCTCCAGATAGGAATAACCGGCTTTCATTGCCATCTTTCGAATCAGAGACCGTTCGGAAGTGAAAATAAGAAATTCATCTGTGCCTGTTGCTTTATATAATAACACATCCCGAAACCAGATCGTGATCAGATTCAAGATGTCATCGATATCATCTTTTTCTTCTTTCAAGGTCTTGATTTCATCTTCAAATTCATAATCTGCGGCCCGCATCAATTTTTCCATCAGACGGATGACAAATTCTCTTCTGTCGTGAAATTCTTCCGATGAAACAAGTTCGATGGCCCGGCCTATATTTCCCTGAGCAAAGGCAGAAGCAACAGCTGCCGTATAATCGGTTTGTCTGTAGTTTCTCATGAGATAACGCTCGATCAGATCTTGCCGGACCGGTTTCGTTTCGAGACTGATACAGCGGGACAGGATCGTTGGCAAAAAGGCATTTTTATTTTCTGACAGAAGAATAATGACAGCATAAGAAGGCGGCTCCTCGATCGTTTTTAAGATCGCGTTCTGTGCCGCCGGATTCAATTTCTCCGCATCCGGTATCAAATAGACCTTGTAGCGGGCCTCCAAAGGACCGGTCTGTATGACATTGACAAGCTGGCTTCGTACCTCATCTACGGAGATCACATTAGGCTTTTCATGAAGGACTTCCACCAGATCCGGATGACTGTGATGCCGAAATTTCCTGCAGGAAGGGCAGGTCTGACAGGCCTGACCATTCTCGGGTGATTCACATAGAAGAGCTGCAGCGAAGGCCTCCGCCAGCATATGTTTTCCCGAGCCCTTCTCCCCGCTTAAAATATAGGCGTGTCCTACCTTTCCGCTTTCTACAGCGGTCCGGAAGTAGTTTTTCAAATCATTTTCGCCTTGAATCTCATCAAATGACTGATTCATATCCGCCTCCGAAAGACCTGTTATTGATTAAGTCTTATGGATCAGGCTTTTTCACCGATGATCCATTCTTCCACTTTAGCAACGGTATCCTCCAGATTTTCATTCGGAATCCGAATTTCGATACCGGCTGCTTTCAATTTTTCTTCCGAAAAATCTTCTTCATCTGCCAGAAAACGCCGGCAGAGTTCTCGATAGTTTGGCTCTTTCTCAGCTCTCAGCCTTTTCAAGGCTCTTTCCAGGCGTTCTCCATCATCCACATAGAGGTAAATGGGAAGGACACTGTCCTCATGAAAATAGGCAGCGAATTTTTGATAAGACTCCAGGGTCCCTATGGTCAGATAGTCTCTATGGTCCAGGTCTATATTTCCATCATCAACCGTAAAATAGGTCCAGGGACCGGCCACGGTCTGATAGACCCTTCTTTCAATAATGAGTCCTCGCCTGTCCAGGTCCTCCAGATCATGATCTGTGACAAAATGGTAGCTCTCGCCTTCTTTTTCGCCTTCCCGGATCGGCCGCGTCGTATAGGGGATGATGGGGTAGATCCTCTCCTTTAAATCGGACAGGACTTTCTCTGCCACCGTATCTTTTCCGCTCGCGCTTTTTCCTAATAAGATGTAGATATGTCCCATGACGCTCTCCTATTTCAAAACACGAATCCTATCATCCTCATCGCATCCGTCGATCTCAAGGCCGTCCCGAATCGCCTGATCCAGTTCCCGGATACAGTTTTGGCCGATCACTTCGCCTGGAACGGCCAGGGGAATTCCGGGTGGATAGATACAGATCTCATCCCGGGCGATTCTGCCTTCCGCATCCCAAATCGATACCTTCTCCCAGTCTCTATCCCAGGCTTCCCGGATTTCCAATGCCTTTGCCGGAAGCTCTGTGGATATTACTTTCCGGTCTTCTCCTGAAAAGGCCCGCCTCATCTCAATCTCAGACCGATTCCTTCTTAAAATCGCATCTGTTAAGCGTCTCATACCATCTTCCGTATCCATACAGGAAGTCATGGCCAGGGCATAATTTCCCAGGGCCATTTCCAGTTCCAGATGGTCCTCCTCCCTTAGAGTCCGCATCAGATCCGCCCCACGAAAACCCGGCTCTCGTGAAAAAAGAACCAGCTTGGAAGGATCCCTGCCAACCGGAGACAAGAGACGAATCCCCGATCCGTCCGTTTCCAGTTTATGATAGATGGAATCCAGCATTTTCTTCCACTTTTGAAAGCGCATCTTTCCCTCTTTTTCAAGGAAATGTAAACCGCGGCTTGCAGATTCCATTAAGACATAAGATGGGGAACTCGTTTGAAAGATCCGGATCGCGTCTTCCAAGTCTTCCCTCTTCACATATGGATTGGCCCGATACAGGACCATAGCCGTCTGTGTCATCACAGGAAGCATTTTATGAAGACTTAAGACAACAAGGTCTGCTCCTTCCTGAATCGGATTTTTCGGAAATTCCGGTGAAATTCCAAGATGAGCACCATGTGCCCCATCTACGATCAGGGCTACATTTTTCTCATGACAAATCTCTGAAAGTTCCCGGATCGGCTGGAGAACCCCTTCATAAGAGGGAGATGTAACGATCATGACCCGGATATCCGGATTCTTTTTCAGGATCCTCCTTGTCTCCTCCGGATCCAGGAGGCCCGGTATTTCCGGATTTTCCTGCCATACTTTCGGTATCTGATAAACTGTCCGTACTTCCTTCAACATCAAACCATGGATGATGCTTTTATGGGAATTTCTCTGGATCAGGACCCCGTCCTTATTTTTGCAGGCAGAGAAAATGGCCGCCAGATTTCCGCCGCTGGACCCGTTCACCATGAGATATGCAGCATCTGCCTGATAAAGCCGGGCATAATCCTCATTCAATTTCTTTAAGATTTCTTTCGGATGATTCAGATTATCAAAGCCATAGATCTCCGTGATATCCGTTCGGTATGGATCTCCCATGCCCAGACTCTGCCTCTTATGTCCCGGCATATGGAAGGGGTAAAAATCTGATTCTGCATAGGAATGCAGGCGGTCCTCGAGATCATCCTTCCCCAAGGCTTTATTTCTTCCCGGTCCTTCGTTTGGTATTTGAATCATTATTTTTTATCTTCTTATATTTACTTAAATCCTGCTGGTAGATTTTCGCTCTCTTCGGATGACGAAGTCTCCTTTTTCTCCAGTAAAGGATGCCGATCCGGATCAGAATTAAGACAAAGATCACAAGGATGATTCCGAGAAGAACCTTTCGGAAGTCGATTTTTATTGCCTTTCTTTGGCTTCCTCCATCCTTAGCTGCAACATTCTGAAAAGGATAGGTCTTACTCTTTTGTTCCGTATAGGTCAGTTCTGCGC
>JAQXPG010000054.1 GCA_029100405.1 Lachnospiraceae bacterium
ATCTCAATATGGAAACGCATACTTCCACCCCGATTCCTATCCTGATCCGGGAAGATCTGGTCGATACAAGGGAAGCAGGGGGCGAAAAGAAAACCGCTGCAGAGGAATCTTGTGTCATCGATTTCGATCATGTAAGCTTCTATCTCTGTTTCAATGATGCTCTTCTGAACCGGAAAAAGCTCCAGGAAATGATCCGGGAAAAGGAGCAGGAGATCCGCCATATGAAGGATGCCGCAGCGGCAAAAGACAGTGAATACCATACCTACTACGAACAACGCGGTATCATTGCTAATCAGAAGGTGTCCCGTGACTCCTATGATGCTCTGGTATCCGACATCCAGTCTCTTCAGGAAGCCATTGCCACATCCCTGTCGCGGATAGAGGAAATGCAGAAAAGAATCGAAGAAGGGTCCGAAGAGATCAAAAAAGCGGAAGAGACCATCCGCGAGAAGGATCTTGCCATTCGAAAACTGACAGACCTTCTATCTGATTTTGAAAAGCTCTGCAGCGATTATGGGGAAACCCTGCAAATCATGCGCCAGCGGAACGAAGCCGTAAAGCGTGACCGGGAACTTGAGAAAGAAATCTCTGATCTGAAAAACAAACAGGAAGAACTGGAATCCTCCATTCGGAAAACGGATGCCTATCGAAGCACTCTGCAGATGGAGATGGAAGCCCTCCGTCAGGAAGCTTTTGAATTTGCCTCCTATCAGGTCTTGGATGGGAATCTGAAGGAAGAAGAAGCTGCTGCGCTGCGGGCGCGTTACGATGTGATCACCTCCGGTGTCACAGGGGAGCAGAAGGAACTGGAGAAGAAGGTCAAACGGCAGACCGCACGGAAGCAGAAGAAAGAGAAGGAACTTACCGGCAGCGCCAAAGAATACGGCTTTCAGGAAAAAGACTGGCGGGAGATTCACTATGATCAGATGGAAGAACTGCACCTTCAGAAGGAAGCCGCTGCCCTCCTGGAAGAAATGAATCAAAGACAGGCGGAGATCACCGTTTGCGAGAAAAAGGCCGGTGCCCTGGAGGAGAGAAAAAAGTCCATCCTCTCGAATATGCAGGATATGACCGGAAGGACCGAACCGCTTTTGGCATCCGAGATTCCCGTTATCGATTATGACCAGGCCATCGCAGACAAGAGACATAGCCAGAAGATCAAGGCCGAAGAAAGAGAGAAAGCGGAAAACCGTCGCCGGACCTATGAGGAGAACCTTACTGCCCTGGCGGAATTTGACGAATTGACAAGAAAAGAAGATAGCCCTCTGGACAACAGCCTTTCCGGCATGAGTGATGCCATGATCCGTAAGCATCAGGGCGAACTGAAGCGGGACTATATCGGACTCCAGGATACCCTTCGGAAAGAACGGGAAAAAATCGGCCACACGATCAGTGAGATCATGCGAAGCGAGGATTTGCAGGAAGACTTCTTCCAGAAGCCTCTCTCTACCCTCCAGTCACTCACCGGATCTGCGGAGCAGCTTTTAAACCAATTGCATATCATCCTGACTTCCTTTGATCAATTGATTGAGAAACTCATGGTTGACATTGCCCTGGTGGATAAAGAAAAGGCGCGGATCACAGAGATCATGGAGGATTATCTGCACCGGGTCAATACAGATCTCGGAAAAATCGATGATAATTCGACGATCACGATCCGGGAACGTTCGGTGAAAATGTTGAAGATCGGTACTCCGGATTGGGATGAAAACCAGGCCATGTATCAGATCCGTCTGCGCGATTACATCGATGATGTGACCAATCACTGCGTCGCCTTGCTGGAAGAGAATCACAATATTGAAGAATATTTGGGCTCCAGGATCACGACGAAGGCTCTTTACGATGCTGTTGCCGGGATCCGAAATGTCACCGTGCGTCTGTATAAGATCGAAGCAGAACAGGAATATCCGATCACCTGGTCAGAAGTCGCGAAAAATTCCGGCGGAGAGGGCTTCCTCTCAGCCTTCGTCATCCTGACCAGCCTTCTCTATTACTTAAGGCGAAACGACAGCGACATCTTCGCAGACCGGAAAGAGACGAAGGTCCTCATCATGGACAATCCTTTTGCCCAGACCAATGCCTCGCACCTCTTGATTCCTCTCATGGAAGTCGCCAAGAAGAGCGGGACCCAGCTGATCTGCCTGACCGGCCTCGGCGGAGAGTCCATTTACAACCGCTTTGACAATATCTATGTCTTGAACCTGTATTCATCCAGCCTGAGAAGCGGCATGCGCTATCTGAAAGCGGAACATGAAAGAGGCAGTGCAGACGAAAGCATGATGGTATCGAATGTACTGGTGACCGGGGAACAGATGAGTTTGTTTTAGCGATATTTCCGGCATAAAAACAGCCGTCCCCAATCTCAAGGGAACGGCTGGTTTTTATGCGGGCTGTTTGACCGCTAATTCCTTTACTTCATCAACGGTTAATCCTGAATATTGAGCTATTTTCTCATAGCTTAACGCTCCGTCTTTGATCATTTCACGAGCCGCGCGAATGCTGCTTTCTTTTGAACCTTCAGCTCTTGCTTCAGCTCTCATATCTTCCATAGCCTTGCACATAACCGTCACTCCTTGATCATAGATGATATTACAAATAGGTGCATGACCTAACCACACCCCGCCTTAAGAGGATTGCCATCAAGGCGACCTTATCGGTCAAAAACATCAAGCGGACTTCTTTGAGTCCAGCTCCTTAATCTCATCTACAGTCAATCCGGTTGCTCTTGCAATGTCTTCGTAGGTGAATTTCTTCATATCTAGCATATTGTTAGCTATTTGCAGTGTATTTTCTCTAGCAGTTTCATTTCTCATGTCTTCCATAGCCTTGCACATAACCGTCACTCCTATACAAACTGTTCTCGGCTCAGGCAGATTGCTTAGCGGCTAGTTCCTTTACTTCATCAACGGTTAAATCCGAATATTCAGCAATTTCCTCATAGCTAAACTTTCCAGCTTTAAGCATTTTACGAGCCACGCGAATAGCTTGTTCTTTTGCCGCTTCATTTCTCATATCTTCCATAGCCTTGCACATAACCGCCGCTCCTTTCTCGTCTTCTTTAAAATATCTAACCCTATCAGCCAACACCGGATAGTACATGTCCTTCGCCTCTATGCAAGCGAAATCATGCATCAGCCTTCCGAGAGAAGTATCGTCCCTAATCTGTGAGTTCACATAGACGATATGCTCTTCATCTCCAAATGGTTCTCCGGTTTCCGTGACCGTGCGCTCAATGTGATAAATCGGAAGGCCCTTCTTTAGCACATCGTTTTCTGTGATGAAAATCACATAGCTCTCGCTCTGCGCACTTTGTGTCCTCAAAGACCTTCGTCATGAAGTCATCATCGAGCAGGCGCAAATTGTGAAGGCGCTCCAGATCTTCCTTATGCTTTCTTTCAAAATCAGTCTCCCTGTCCATTTAACCCCCGTTCTGTCTTAGCTTGTATAAACTACTCTGACTTTATTATATCAGGAAAATCTGAATATTGAAAGCTAAATTGTCTAACTCTTCCCATTTTCACACGGACGGGAAGACATCCGTGTTCACTTTACTCTAAATATTCATCCCAGGCCCCCACTGACCAAAGAAGTTCTCTCATGCTCACCTCGCAATCAAATCGCGCCTGTTTTGTGTGCCATAGCACATTTAACAGCTGAGTTATTACATAGCATTCAATTTTCTTCAGCGTAAATTAAAACGAATCGAAATCCTGCTGTGTCGCCACCTGGTCAAGTCTTTTTTCATTTTTTAGATTTCAACCAAAAATGACCTTTAATTGACATATCAGCGATATATGTGGCATAATAGGACTGGATTGCTACAGGAGGAAATATGTCATGGCTGAAGGTAAAAAGACTGATCTGAGAGTCATAAGGACGCGGATGATGCTGAAAGTAGCGTTTAAAAGGCTGGTCGTAAGGCTTCCGAAGGATCAGATCACCGTGACTGCGCTTGCGGATGAGACTCCGATAAACAGGAGGACCTTTTACCTGCACTACACTTCTGTGGATGAGCTGCTGATGGACATAGAAAGCGATTACGCAGACGAGACTATAGAGCAGCTGGACGAGATTCAGGGGAAACTAGCAGATGGCATTCTGGTGTTTTACAGGTATATGAACACAGATGACCAGGCCATGCAGAAACTGCTTTTCGGGGATGGGTACTATCCATTTTTTAAAAAATACACGGATGATGTGCTTTCATGTGATTTTTTCCAGAAGTATTATATAATGACAAAATTCGAAGATCTGACGAGGGGCTACTTCGATGCTTCGGTCGAAATCTTCCTGAAATGGCGGAATGACGAAAACAAGCAGATGACACTCGAGACTCTGGCGACTGAGACGGCGAAGCTGCTGATGAACGGGCTCTCCCATTGAAAAATTTCCCGATTGATAGTAAAATATCTCCATTAAACGAAGGAGACAGACCATGCAGTGGGAATTTGATGTGCTCTACTGGTTCCAGAGCCTGCACAATTCGGTGCTCGACCAGATAGAAAAGGTGATAACAAAATTCGGAGACGGCGGTATTTTCTGGATACTTCTGACGGTCGCCATTATTTTTTTGGTGAAGGACAAGAGAGTCGGAATCACGTGCGCGCTGGCGCTTGCGTCGGAGGCAGTGATCGTTCTGGTACTGAAGAACACTGTCAGACGAAGCCGTCCCATCTGGTTGGATCCGACGGTTCATATGTTGGTCAGGATCCCGAAGGACT
>JAQXPG010000055.1 GCA_029100405.1 Lachnospiraceae bacterium
GATCTTCGATGAAGTGCAATGTGGCATGGGACGGACCGGCGCCTTCTTTACCTGGCAGAAATACGGTATCAAGCCGGATATCCTGGCCAGTGCCAAAGCACTCGGCTGCGGTGTGCCGGTCGGAGCCTTCCTTACTACAGAAAGAGTGGCAGAGAATTCTCTGGAACCTGGCGATCATGGATCTACATATGGAGGGAATCCTCTTGTCTGCACTGCAGTTTCTACGGTCTGCGATTTAATGGAAGAGTTCCATCTGCCGGATCATGTCGAGAAGACGGCTCCATATTTCGAAGCAAAAATGGAGGAACTCTGCCTCTCTCATAACAGCCTCATGGGCCATCGCGGAATGGGATTTATGCAAGGTCTTTTGTTAAAACCGTCTATCCCGGTTGGACAGGTGGTAAAGAGGGCCCTGGACAAGGGGCTGATCATTCTTTCGGCTGCAGGAAATGTGATCCGTCTCCTGCCGCCCCTGGTCATCGAAGAAGGAGAAATCGACCAGGCCATGGATATTCTCGGCAGCGTATTAAAGGAATTTGAAAGCTAGGGGGGGTAGTGTCAGAAGTCCGGTTTGTGTTCGATTATATTAATGCGGAATATGATAGATGATAAAAAAGCGTCCGTTCCGTTTTTCGTCCGGCAGAATGGAGAAAGCTTATGAAAGAGGTTAATGAGAAAAAAAATCACTCTCCTATGATCCGCTCCAGGGTAAATTCCCGGCCGGCAATGATCTTCGAATGAATGCACTTGCAGTTGGGGCAGCGGTAGGAGTTTTCCCGGGACGGTTTATATTCTGTTCCGCAGTCCTCACAGCGGGCTGTGACCGGGACAAAGTTGATTGTCAGCTTGGAATTTTCTAAGATCGTATTCTTGACACACTGAGGATAATAGTCCTCGAGAAAATGAGGAATCAGACCTGTGGTCTCACCGACTTTGATGACGAGTTCAGATACGTCGGTGAGATCATTTTCTTTACAGGCAGAGAGGGCCGTATCGACCATCCGCATCATATAACTCAATTCATGCATGTTCCTTGTACCCTGTCTTTCTAACAAAAAGCATAGCTAAAAGGTTATTGAAAATGGAACTTGATTCATAGAAAATGGAACTTGATTCCTATTCCATGCATTATTTTATAGGAAAGGACAGATGTTGTAAATAAAAGCTCCTGCCCCTGCCTCATCCCTTCCCGGCCGTTTAAAATGTACGAAATAAAGTACAATAAAAGAACTTCATTTTAGACAAAATGTACCGAAGCCCGGATTGAATCGTTTCCCAAATAAGAGTATGATGCTTATGGTTGTTAAAAAAATAACGAAATTGCTCATAGAATTGTTCTAAATGACAGATAATTATGCACAATTCTTTTTCGCTATTCTTTTAACATGGAGGCTTAACTGTTAAAGTTTGAAAGGAGAGTTGAGAAAATGTCTGCTTTACCGATAGTACCTTTTCTCATCATTTTTCCGTTTCTGGTAGCCTTCTTGATGTTGATCATTCCGGTCAACCCCAAGGCGAACAGAGTACGGAATGCAATTGCCTATATCAGTGCCGTTCTGATTATGATCGGTGTTGGTATTCTGGTTACACAATGGGCATTGGGGGGATCTCAGCCGATGTATCTCTATGCCAATACAAAGCTTGCGGATGATATGACTCTTGTCGGCGAGTTTGTACTGATGATTGTTGTGACCTTCCTGTCATTTAAATATCACAGAGCCTGGGTATCCATTCTGTCTATTGTACCGACTCTTGCCATCGCTTACCTCGAACTTTGGGGACCGAAGACAGAGAGCATGGAGAAGATGTCCCGGGTCTACATTGATCACCTGTCTATTCTGATGTGCATCATCATCGGGATCATCGGATCCCTGATCGTCATCTATGCCGTCGGATATATGCATGGCTATCATCACTATGTTCATAGCTGGGTTACCGACCGTAGAAACTACTTCTTTATGGTCCTCTTTATCTTCCTCGGCGCCATGTTCGGATTTGTTCTGTCCAACTCCCTGACATGGATCCAGTTCTTCTGGGAGACGACTTCCGTATGTTCCTTCCTTCTGATCGGATATACGAGAGAAGAGATCGCTATCAAGAATTCTTTCAGAGCCCTCTGGATGAACCTACTCGGCGGATGTGCTCTGACGATCGGCATCTTTGTTTTCGCATACAGCCAGAAGAGCATTTCCTTCCTGGATCTCATTAATTTCGCAGTCAATGCAGACGGCGCCAAGAAGGCAATCGCTATGATCCCGGTTGCTCTGATTGCTTTTGCCGCACTGACCAAGGCCGCTCAGCTGCCTTTCTCGACCTGGCTTCTTGGAGCCATGGTTGCGCCGACCCCTTCCTCTGCACTGCTTCATAGTGCGACCATGGTTAAGGCCGGAATCTATGTTCTTTTCCGCCTGGCACCGGCAATGCACGGAACCATTACGGGAGCCATGATTTCCTTCGTCGGCGGCTTTACCTTCCTTGCAGCATCCTTTATGGCAATCGCCCAGAGCGATGGCAAGAAAGTTCTGGCAATGTCCACCATCAGTAACCTCGGTCTGATGGTTGCCTGCGCAGGCATGGGAACGCCGGAAACCATCTGGGCCGGTTCCTTCCTCATGATCTTCCATGCAGTATCGAAGTCCTTACTTTTCCAGGATATCGGTGCTACCGAGAACTCTCTCGGATCTCGTGACGTTGAGAAGATGCACGGACTGCTTTATCGTCTGCCCATGCTTGCAACCTGCATGTTCATCGGTATTGCCGGCATGTTCCTGGCACCTTTTGGAATGTTGATTTCCAAGTGGTCCGCACTCCGGGCATCTGTCGATGAGAATAACATCATCATGACTCTGATGGTTGTCTTCGGTTCTGCTACCACATCCTTCTACTGGACCAAGTGGCTGGGCAAACTGATCGCTGTTACCAATGAGAAACCGGTCAAGGATATCACAAAGCCCAATGAAAAGATCTCCATCGTCATCCATACGGTCATGATGATTGCCCTTTGTATCTTCGTTCCGCTTCTTACGACGACTTATGTACAGCCTATGCTGAACGAGATGTTCACCTCCGGAAAGGGAGCACAGGTTCTTCCGACCTCCATCCTCTACCTTCTGGTTCTTCTGATCGTCTTCGTCTTCCTGGTACCGGCTGTATCCTACCTCTTCTCTAAGAACATGAAGGCAAATGAAAAGCTTTCTTATATGAGCGGTATCAATACGGGACATGATGACGGATTTGTAAACTCCCTGGGAGAAGAGACCAAGCTCCAGCTTTCGAACTTCTACTTCAAGGATGTCTTCGGACAGAGAAAGCTCATGCTTCCCTGCCAGCTTCTGACAGCTTCCGTTATCATTGTTATGCTCTGCATGATTATAGGAGGTGCATTCTAAGATGGTTACAAGAATCATTCTTATCCTTTGTTATATTTTACTTGCACCGTGCCTCGGCGGAATCCTGGAGGGATTTGACCGTAAGATCTCCGCACGTATGCAGGGACGTATCGGACCTCCGATCCGTCAGCCTTTCTTCGATGTCATAAAGCTCTTTAAGAAGCAGTACATTGTCGTAAACCATTCCGTACATTTTCTGCTTTTAAGCTATGCAGCCCTTATGATCCTGACCGGCTGCATGTTCTTCGGCGGAACCGACCTTCTGCTTTGCTTCTTCGTGCTTTCTACTGCAGCAACCTTCCTTTACTTTGCTGCAGTCATCACCAATTCTCCTTACTCCACGATCGGAGCACAGAGAGAACTGGTTCAGATGATGGCATATGAGCCGGCCGTACTCCTTACGGCAGTCGGTTTCTACCTGGCAACCGGATCCTTCAATGTCTCGAACATTGTGAATTCCGATTACAGTCTGATCGTGAAGATGCCCGGTTTCTTTATCGCATTCGTTTTCATCCTGACCATCAAGATGCGGAAGTCCCCCTTCGATACCTCCGCATCCCATCATCCTCACCAGGAGCTGGTCAAGGGTATCACAACAGAAATGGGCGGCAAGAACCTCGGCGTATTCAATGTCACAGAATGGTATGAGAATGTCTTCCTTCTGGGCGTAACAGCACTCTTCATTATCAATAAGAATCCCTGGAGTTATCTGGCAGCAGTCCTTGTGATCCTGGCTGTCTACTTCCTTGAGATCCTGATCGATAATACCAGCGCCCGTGTAAAGTGGGAACTGATGCTGAAGATGACCTGGTTCATTACCCTGCTTTGTTCCGGTTTGAACCTCCTCATTCTGATGCTGGTTCGTTAAGCAAAATGCAAGAATCTTTCACCTGTTCTATATTTCGAGAAATATAGACCAAAGTGAGAACTATTTCTCTGGAGGAAATAAAATGGCAAATGTAAAGAGATCGCCCTGGCTCATCCATTATGACGGATCGAGCTGTAACGGCTGTGATATCGAGGTCCTGGCCTGCCTGACCCCGGTTTATGATGCAGAGCGTCTTGGCGTCGAGAATACCGGAGACCCTATGCAGGCGGATATCCTTCTGATCACCGGAGGAATCAATGCCCAGGCTGAGCCGGTTGTGAAACAGATCTATGACCAGATGCCCCGTCCCAAGGTTGTAGTAGCAGTAGGTGTCTGTGCCTGCACAGGCGGCGTCTTCAAGGATTGCTACAATATCAAGGGTGGAGCGGATACGGTCATTCCTGTTGATATCTATGTACCGGGCTGTGCAGCAAGACCTCAGTCCATTATCGATGGAATTATTCAGGCAAGAGACCTCTTCCAGAAGCGTTCACAGGAGCACGATGCTCTTGTGAAGGCCGGAAAGACCTATGAGGACCTGAAGAAGGAAGAGGCAAAGAAGGAGGAAGAGAATGGCTGAGGTTATCAATGCTGGAAACGTTCAGATTGAAGTCCCTCTGGAGCAGCTTCTGATGGAAGTGATGAAGATGAGAGACAGAGGTCTGCGTTTTGACCAGGCTTGCGCTGCTTATGTCAATGAGAAGTTCGAATTGTCTTATTCCTTCTCGGATGATGACGCTTATCGCTTTGAGAATATCCGTGTTGTCATCGACCTGGATCAGGAAGTTCCTTCGGTATCCAATATTTATCCGGCAGCTGTCTTCTATGAAAATGAGATGCGGGAGCTTTTCGGCGTCCGGATTGAGATGATCACCTTTGATTTAAATGATAAACTCTACCGTCTGGGCAAGGATGTCCTTCATCCCATGCTTCCGGAAGCCGGTAAGAAACTGATGGCTGAGAAGATGGAAGAGGATAAGGAAAAGGCAGAACAAGAAAAGGCAGAAGCAGATGCAGCTGATGTGAAGGAAAACGGAGGTGAACAGTAATGGGTAAGAGAAGTGTTGTTCCTTTCGGACCGCAGCACCCGGTTCTGCCGGAGCCGATTCATTTGGATCTGGTCATCGAAGATGAGAAGGTCATCCAGGCCATTCCCAATATCGGATTTATTCACAGAGGTCTGGAAGGCCTGACCGATAAGCGTGATTTCAAGCAGATGACTTATGTTATTGAGAGAACCTGCGGAATCTGCTCCTTCGGACATGGCCTCGGCTATGTAGAAGCAGTCGAGAAGATCATGAACGCGGAAGTTCCGACCCGTGCCAAATATTTAAGAACCATTTGGGCTGAGCTTGCCCGTATGCACAGCCATTTACTCTGGCTTGGACTCATGGCAGATGCTTTCGGCTTCGAGTCCCTGTTCTACCAGGCATGGAGGATCCGTGAGCGGGTTCTGGATCTTCTGGAGATGACGACCGGCGGTCGTCTGATCTTCTCCGTCAATGAACCCGGCGGCGTCCTTCGTGACATCAATGCCGATCAGGAGAAAGAGATCTTAAAGCAGCTGGATGAGATGGAAGCAGAGCTGAAGGAAGTTGAGAAGACCTTCCTCCTGGACTATTCCGTACAGTCCCGTTTGAAGGGCGTCGGATGTCTGACCAAGGAACAGGCTCATGACCTGGGCTGCTGCGGACCTTTTGCAAGAGCATCCGGTTTGTCTTATGATATGCGGAAACTCGGCTATGAAGCTTATGGCGATCTGGATTTTGAACCGATCATCTCGAATGATGGTGATTCCTATGCCCGCTGCGAAGTGCGCGTCAAGGAAGTCTTCCAGTCCATCGATCTGATCCGTCAGGCCTTCGCCAAGATGCCGGCCGGTGAACTTTCCAATCCGGTCAAGGGTAACCCGAACGGTGAATATTTCAACCGGATCGAGCAGCCCAGAGGAGAGGCTATCTATTATGTCAAGGCAAATGGCACGAAGAAGCTGGACCGTTTCAGACTTCGTACTCCTACTTTCGCAAACCTGACCGGCCTCTGCGAGATGCTGAAGAACTGTGAGTATTCCGATGTCGGAATCCTGGCTCTGACCATCGATCCCTGCATCAGCTGTACCGAGAGATAAGGAGGAGCTTTTCAATGAGCATTATGAAATTTGCGCCGACTATGCTGAAGCAGCTCTTCTCCAAGCCGGTAACCAAGAATTATCCTGCGGAGCCCATACAGTATCCGGAAGGCTCCCGGGGACATATCGATATCGATATTCAGCAGTGCATCAGCTGCGGACTCTGCATGATCAATTGTCCTTCCGCTGCCATTAAGGTAGATAAGAAGGAGAAAACATGGACCATCAATCGTTTTGATTGTGTGCAGTGTGGTCTGTGCGTCAGGGTCTGCCCTAAGAAGTGCCTGGCTCTGAATCCCGGTTATCAGACTCCGGGACCGGAGAAATTCACCTATTCCCAGACCCATATCATGACGGAAGAGGAGAAGAAGAGGGCTGCTGAGGCAGAAGCCAGAAAGCAGGCCGCAATCAAAGCTGCCATGGAAAAAAAGAAGGCAGCCGCACAAGCTGCTGCAACAGCAAATGCTGAGAAGAAACCGGAAGCCTGAGAGGATCATAAGATCTAAAGAATTTGTAACGGGAAGGATGTGAAAGCGGGAGAATCCACGCAAGTTGCGGGGTTATGAGCTTTTGCATCCTTCTTTTATCATATTGAAGGTTTTGAAAGTTTTGAAAGTTGAAAGGAAAACTGATTTTGCAGAAGTCGCTTGAAATTACAGTATATGGCATGGTGCAGGGGGTCGGCTTCCGTCCCTTTGTGGCCGGCCTGGCTGATGAGATCGGTATCTCCGGCAATGTCCGAAATTCGGGCGGCATTGTGCATATCAGTGCTTCCGGAGCGGAAGATCAGCTGGAGGTCTTCTTAAAAAGACTGCGATCGGATGCTCCAAAGGAATCTCATATTGAGAGAATCGATTGCCAAGAGGCAGAGCCGAAAGACATGGATCCCGAGAATTTCGTAAACTCCACGGATCTCAAAGGTCCCAAGAACGAAAAGTGTGGAAAGAAGGCAAAAATTCGATCGGGCGGCCGCACAGAAGGGACTGACAGAGGAGCGAAAAAACCCTCATTTACAATCATACGAAGTACCCGGGATCATGACCGGATCCGTCTTTTGCCGGTTGATATGGCAACCTGTCCGACCTGTGAGAGGGAACTTCTGGATCCCAATAACCGGCGTTACCGCTATCCCTTCATTTCCTGTACGGTCTGCGGTCCCCGTTTCTCGATTCTTAAGGATATTCCCTATGACAGGGATCATATCACCATGGATAAGTTTCCTATGTGCAAGGATTGCGAGACGGAATATCGAAGGCCCGGTGACCGCAGGCGCCATGCCCAGACCATCGCCTGCCACTCCTGCGGACCGGTTCTTAGATCTCTGGAACGAAAGATTGACCATGAGATCCAAGTCAGTAGCCGCGAGGATGCCCTGCAGCGAGCCATCGCCTGCCTCCGGGAGGGTAAGGTCATTGCAGTAAAGGATATCGGCGGTTTTCATTTCGCCTTCCGGCCGGATGATGAGAAAGCGGCAAAACGGCTTCGTGTCTGGAAAAACCGGGAGCGAAAGCCCTTTGCAGTGATGTTCCCGGATCTGCCCTCCATCGAAAAATACTGTAAAGTCAGCCCCGGGGAGAGAGAACTCTTACAGTCCAACGCCCGTCCGATCGTCCTCCTTCGACAACTGGATCGAAGCCTCTGGCCGGAAGTCTCTAAGGAAAGCGACCGAATGGGGGCTATGCTTCCCTCGAATCCCCTGCAGATCCTCCTTCTCGGCCAGGTCGGGCCATTGGTTATGACCAGCGGCAACCGTGGCGGTGAGCCGATCGCCATTGACAGCAGCGGCTTGATCAAGGATTTGAAGGATGGCTTTCCGGATCTCATCCTGGATCATGACCGGGAGATCCTCACACCGCTGGACGATTCGATCTATCAATTGTCCGGCGATCAGGTCCAGATCCTTCGGCGTGCCCGCGGACTTGTTCCGAATCCGGTCTGGATCTCGAGGAAATGTAAGGCGGACACCTTCGCTTCCGGCGGCGACCTGAAGAATTCCTTTGCCTTAGGAAGAGACAATGCGGTCTATTTATCCGGTCATTTCGGCGATCTGACCTGGCGGGCCTGTCAGGAGGCCAGGGAACGATCCATTGAAAATATGGAGAGACTTTTGGACATTCATCCGGAACATTTTGCCGGAGACCTGCACCCGCTCTATATTTCTTCCCGGAAACTTATGAAGATGGCAGGAGAACATCCTCTTTCCTTTTACCAGCACCATCTCAGTCATGTGGCAGGTGTTCTGGCAGAATGCCATTTGACCGGAGACTGCCTGGGTCTGGCATTGGATGGCACAGGCTATGGCAGTGACGGAAGGATCTGGGGAAGTGAATTCCTTCGCATCCGCCAGCTTACCGGAGAAGATGGAATCAAAGGTCGCCCAGCAATTGACAAGCTCCTCTGGCAGCGTGTGGGATCCCTGGTCCCCATCCGGCAGATCGGCGGGGACGAGGGTGCGAAAGATGGACGAAAGAGCCTCTTTTCTTATCTGAAGAAGGCTTCGGAAGAGGGGATCTGCACGGAAAGCAAAGGAAAAGAGCTCTTGGGCGGCTTCTATTCCGAACAGGAATGGCAGCTTCTGGATGCAGCTTACCGATCCGGGATCAATGCTGTGGAATCCACTTCCATGGGACGGCTTTTTGATGCGGCAGCTGCCCTCTTGGAAATCAATGACCGAAATCATTATGAAGGAGAAAGTCCGATTCGCCTGGAGACAGAAGCCAATGAATGTGCTATTCTAAAGAATACGGAAAATGTGGCATCGCTTTTTAGCGAATCAAAAGCTTTCGAACCGAAGGCAGATCGGCCGAAAGGGATGGGACAAATAAGTTTATCCTATCTTAGAAAAGAGGGCAGGCTGCTTCGTATTGACGGACCGGCCATTCTGTATGACCTTATGATGGAAAAAGTAAGCGGACACTATTCCAAAGCAGAGCTTGCTTTCCACTTCCATCAGAAATTGATCGAAGCCATTGCAGAGATGACAGAAGAACTGGCGGATCCGACAACGCCGATCGCTCTGGCCGGCGGAACTTTCTTAAACCGGATCCTTTTCCAGGGCCTAAAAGGAAGGCTTACGGCGCAGGGCTACAAAGTTTATTGTAACTGTCTGGTTCCGCCCGGAGACGGCGGACTTTCCCTAGGACAGATCTATCTCTCAACCTATGATAAGGTAGAAGAACTTGATTAGAAAGGAAGACAAATTATGTGTGTTGCATTACCGGGAAAGGTAATACAGGTAATGCCTAAGGACCGAAAGGCCCGGGTAGATTTCAATGGAAATACAGTAGATGCCAGGACCGGCCTGGTGGAGATCCAGGAGGGAGATTATGTCCTGGTTCATGCGGGCTGTATTTTACAGAAAATGTCACAGAGTGAAGCAGAGGAAATGACCGAGCTTTTTGCCAGTCTGGAGGGCATTGGCTGACATGGACCTTTCGAAAATCAAAGAAGAACTGAAACATTACGATGGAGAAGATGTCCAGATCATGGAGGTCTGCGGCAGCCATACCGGTGCCATCGCAAAAAACGGGATCCCGGGTCTCTTGTCCGACCATATTCATCTCTTGTCCGGGCCGGGCTGTCCGGTCTGTGTGACTCCTTCTTCCTATGTCGATAAGCTTCTGGAGCTGGCGATGGATCCGAAGAACTGTATTGTGACCTTCGGCGATCTGATCCGTGTGCCGGGTTCGACCAAAAGGACTTTATCTACGGCAAGAGGAGAGGGTGCCAGAGTGGAGATGGTCTATTCTCCGATGGACACGATTGAATTCGCAGAAAAAGACCCGGATACGACCTATATTTTCGCGGCGGTCGGCTTCGAGACGACGACGCCGGTCTATGCCCTCTTAGTGGATGAGATCATCCGCAGGGACATAAAGAATATCAAGCTTTTGACCGCAATCAAGACCATGCCGGAGGTCATCTCTTATCTGATGGAATCCAAGGCCCCGATCGATGGTTTCCTGGCTCCCGGTCATGTCTCCGTTGTCACCGGGATCCATGTTTATGAGCCCATTGCAGAAGAATTTCAGATTCCCTTTGGCGTTGCCGGTTTTCAGGGAGAGGAACTTCTGACGGCAATTTACGGCATTGTGAATGCCAGGGGCTGTGGCAAGGTGATGAATTTCTATCCCTCTGTTGTAAAGGACGATGGCAATCCGGCGGCAAGAGCTTTGATCGATCAGTATTTCGAGAAATACGATGCAGCATGGCGGGGTATGGGCATCGTCCCGGGTTCCGGAAAGATTCTGAAGGAAGAGTACAGGGATCTCGATGCCGGAAGTCTTGGCCTGGATCAGGATCATAAGGCCAACCCGGCCTGCAGCTGTGACCGGGTCCTGATGGGGAAGATCCGTCCCTATGATTGTCCCCTTTTCGGCAAGGCCTGCACGCCCCTGAATCCCCAGGGCGCCTGCATGGTCAGTACCGAGGGCTCCTGTTTTTCTTATTTTTCCAACCATCGTCATGACAGATGACGGGAAATACAGACAAGGAACATTGCAACGAAAAAACGAAAAACGATCGATCCGCATCGAAAGGCAAGGTAAAACATGGAAGACGATAAGATTTTGATGGTACATGGCAGCGGCGGGAGTGCGACCGGAGAACTGATCGATACCATCTTCGATAAGGAATTTTCAAATAAAACACTGGATCAGATGGAGGATTCGGCGGTTGTTTCGGGAAGTGGCAGGATCGCCATGACAACGGACAGCTTCGTCGTCAATCCGCCGGAATTCCGGGGAGGAGATATCGGCCGCCTCTGTGTCTGCGGAACAGTCAATGATCTTTTGATGCGGGGCGCTGTACCAAAGTATCTGACTTGCGGCTTTATTCTGGAGGAGGGCCTGTCGGTCGATCTCTTGAAACGGGTGGTCCATTCCATGGCTGAGACCGCAAAAGAGGCCGGTGTCGAGATCGTTGCAGGCGACACCAAGGTCGTAAACGGTCATGGAGAACTCTATATCAATACGGCCGGTGTCGGATTTGTTCCGGATGGACTGGAGATCTCGGCGAGTCAGGCAAAGGTTGGCGATCAGATCCTGGTTTCCGGAACCATGGGAGACCATCATGCTGCCATCTATTCTGAACGGATGAAGGTGAACAATAACATCGAGAGTGACAATGCTCCTCTGGTTGACATGGTTTCCAATCTGATCCGGGCAGGGCTCCATATCCATACCCTCCGCGACATCACCAGAGGTGGTCTGGCTACAGTCTTAAAGGAACTGGCAGAGAGCTCGAAGAAGACTTTTACCATTGAGGATGAAGAAATTCCGGTAACGAAACAAGTCCGGGATTTCTGCGGCCTTATGGGCATGGATCCCCTTTATATGGGAAATGAAGGAAAACTGGTCTGCATTCTTCCGAAGGAAGAAAGCGACAAGGCACTGGAGATCATCCGAAACTCCCGCTATGGCGAAAATGCCTGCCGGATCGGAGAAGTGACGGAAGAGTCGGATGGACACCTCTATGCCCGGACCCGGATCGGCGGGGAGAGAGAACTGGATGTCCTTCAGGGAGAGGGTCTGCCTCGGATCTGCTGACGGGTCCTATTGTAATATTTGTAAAATTTCGTTAAAATACAGTCAGTACGGGCAGAGGACTTTTTTTGAAATTTAAATTTTCGAAAGGGAGTCCTGTTATGAAAAAAACATTCATGAAATGCCGCCTTCTGGCTGTATTTTTTATTTTTGTCCTCCTTTTGTCCTCCTGTACGAAAACCTCCTATTTGGAAAGGAAGAAGGGGAAGGCAGAGTCCGGTCAGGAAAGTGGGAATCACTTATCTGAAGGAAAGAAGACCACCGGAGGGAAGAAGACCACCGGAGGAACGAATACCACTGGAGGAACGAAGACCACCGGAGGAACGAATACCACCGGAGAAAAGAAGACTACCGGATCCGCTCCGGATGGAGAATTCCGTAAGACTTGGGCCGTACATGTGACAGGAGCTGTTAAGAATCCGGGTGTCTATCAGGTGAAAGAAGGTTCCAGAGTTTTTGAGGCTCTGAATCTTGCCGGTGGGCTCTGTGAGAATGCAGCAGCAGATTCTCTGAATCAGGCCGAATTTCTCCAGGACGGGCAGATGATCCGGGTCCTGACCAAAGAGGAAGCGGCACAAGATCCGCCTTCCTTTACGGAGGAAGAAAAGACAGGAGAGACCAGGCTTTCGAATGGATCAAATTCTAAAATCAATATCAACCGTGCAGGAAAAGAAGAACTCATGCAGCTCCCCGGAATCGGTGACAGTAAGGCGGAGGCCATTCTGGCCTGGCGGAAGGAGCATGGAAATTTTACTTCTGTAGATGATCTGAAGGCAATCAGAGGAATCAAGGATGGAGTTCTGAATAAGATCAGAGACCGCTGTACGGTGAGTTAAATAATAACAATCTGGATCGAGGATAGTGAAAATGGCAAAAAGGGTTTTGGTAGTAGATGATGAAAAGCTGATCGTAAAGGGAATTCGTTTCAGCCTGGAGCAGGACGGCTACGAAGTAGACTGTGCTTATGACGGGGAAGATGCTTTAGCACATGCCAAGGAAAATTCCTATGATATGATTCTTCTTGACATCATGCTTCCCAAACTGGACGGCTATCAGGTCTGCCAGCAGATCCGCGAATTTTCCAAGGTTCCGATCATTATGCTGACGGCAAAATCAGACGATATCGATAAGATCTTAGGCTTGGACTATGGAGCTGACGATTATATCACAAAGCCTTTTAATATTCTGGAGGTCAAGGCCAGAATCAAGGCCATCATGCGTCGGACCAGTCCGGAAGTCCCTGAGCAGGAGAAGAAGGAAGAGATCGAAAGCGGCGATATTCGAATGAACATAGAGAACCGCCGTGTCTATGTCAAGGGTCAGGAACTGAATCTGACCGGGAAGGAATTTGACCTCCTTCTTCTTCTGGTAGAGAATCCGGGTAATGTCTATTCCAGAGAAAGTCTTTTAAATAAGATCTGGGGAGAAGATTATCCGGGCGATGCCAGAACGGTAGATGTCCATATCCGCCGTCTCAGGGAAAAGCTGGAGCCAAATCCCTCGGATCCCCGTTATGTCCATACCAAATGGGGTGTCGGCTACTATTATCAGGTCTAGTCTGGAAGAAAAGAAATGAAGGATAAACTATTTCGTTTTTTTGGCGGTATCCGCTTTCTGGCCTTTCTGGTTACTTTTTTGGCTGCTCTCATGCCGGTCGGACTGGTCACATACACCTTTCTCCACCTCTATGAGAGCCGGCAGATCAGCACGGACTATTCGCAGATCACCAGTCAGTCCAAGCTTTTGTCCAATCAGATCGCAACCACCGGCTATCTGAATGATCCCAGCCGGGTCGATTTCTTAAATGCAGAACTTACGGCCATGGCGAATGCCTATTCCGGCAGAATCATGGTCATTGACAGTTCTCTTCATGTGGTGAAGGATACCTATGGGGCAGAAGAGGGGCGTACCATCGTCTGGTCCAATGCGGTTCGGGCTGCCAGAGGAGAGACTTCCTATATGGTGGACCGAAAGGATCATGCAATCATTGTCGCAGCACCCATCCAGAATCTGAGTTACATTAAGGACAATGATCAGAAGACAAGCAATACCGACAATATTCAAAGCCCGGACGAAAGTCCGAAAAAGCCCATCAACGACAGCCCCTATCTCGGCGTTCTTTTGACTGTGAAATCGACGGATTATATTTCTCAAAACATCGCCTTCTATCAGGACACCGGCTGGGAAGTCATGCTTTTGACCATGATTTTCGCCGGACTTTTGGCTTTCTTCTTCTCGAACTTTTTGTCAACTCCGCTTCGGCGGATCGTTGAACGGATCCCGAAGATCCGGGATGATTCCGAGGATTCTCTGCCGGTACGCGGTTTCCGGGAGGCCAGAGATATTGCAGTCGAATTCAATGATTTCAAGCAGAAAATGCAGACCATTGACGCATCCCGGTCTGAATTTGTTTCGAATGTGTCGCATGAGTTGAAGACGCCTCTGGCTTCGATCAAGGTCCTGGCCGATTCCATTAATTCTATGGGCGATCAGGCTCCGGTGGAGATGTATCGGGAGTTTATGGGCGATATTACCCATGAGATCGACCGGGAGACTTCCATCATTAATGATCTCTTGTCCCTGGTTAAGATGGATAAATCCGGCGTCAGCCTGGATATCCGATCCATGAATTTAAACGATGTCATGGAGACGCTTTTGCGGCGGCTCAGACCTCTGGCAGAGAAGCAGGGCGTGGAACTTGTCATGGAGAGTTTTCGGCCGGTCATCTGCGATATCGATGAGGTGAAATTCACTCTGGCCATCATGAATCTGGTGGAAAATGCCATTAAATACAATCATGAAGGCGGCTGGGTCCATGTCACTCTGAATTCGGACTACGAGTTTTCTTATATCAAGGTCAAGGATTCCGGCATGGGGATCCCGGAGGATTCCATCGACCATATTTTCGAGCGTTTCTATCGGGTGGACAAATCCCATTCAAGGGAGATCGGCGGTACAGGCCTGGGTCTTGCCATCACATGGAATGTCATAAAGCTTCATCACGGAGAGATCAAGGTTTCCTCGGTTTTGGGAGAGGGGACGACCTTCGATGTCCGGATCCCTTTGAAGTATATTAAAGAGGAGGATAAGGCATGAGGAAGAAATGGATACCGATCCTTCTGATTTTCTGCTTTCTCCTTTCGGCACTCAGCGCCTGCGGTAAGAAAGAGAAGCACTCGGAATATGTTCTCTATGATTTAAATGCAGACCGGACGGATTTTCTTCAGGAAGATTATACGCCGACACAAACCGGAGCGAAGGATATGGCGGAAGAGATGTTATCGGCCCTGTCCGCAGACCATTCCAATGGAAATAAGCTTCGTCCCATTCCAAGTGAAGTCAGTATTCAGTCCGTGAAGATGAATCCGGAAAGCGGGCTTCTTACCATTTCCTTCTCGCGTGCCTATGGAAACCTGACCGGGGCAGAAGAAGCGATGACAAGAGCTGCTATTGTAAAGACCCTGCTTCAGATCCGGGGAGTGACCATGGTGGATTTCCAGATTGAAGGGATTGAGCTTGTCGATGGAAATGGCAATGTTGTCGGTGCAATGGATGAAAACAGTTTCGTCGATGGGATGACGAGTCAATACAGCCCCAAGAACACGACAGAGCTGATGCTTTACTATCCGAGTGCGGACGGTGCTTCTCTTGTAGCAAAAAAGCAGAAGATCACCTATTCCAGCAATGTGCCGGTCTATCGTGTTGCCCTGAATTATCTGCAGAAGAAACCGAAGGACAGTGATCTGCATCCGGCCTTTCCTTCTGCGAGCAAGGTTTTGTCGATGACAGTGGCAGACAGTATCTGCTATTTGAATTTCGACAGCAGTTTCAGAACCAGTAATCCGAATGTGCCCTTGAAGACAGCCATCTATTCCATCGTTGATACCTTAACCGAGCTGTCCTCAATCAAAGGCGTACAGATCAGTATCAATGGAGAGAATGTATCACTTTCGGATGACAACGATAACGGTGTGATCTTCCACCGGGATATGACTTTGGTTCAGGAAAATAAGGATGGACAGTAACAGATAATTTCATAAATTTCATAAATTAATTTGGGAGGAACCTGTATGAAGCGACCGCTCTTTTTTCTTGCGATCGCATTTGTGTCAGGGATCTGCTTCGGAAGAGGACTTTGCCCGGATGGATTCACGATCCTTCTCTTGGCTTTGACTGGCTTTTTCATAATTTTCCATCAATACATGAAAGAAAAAACCAGGCTTTTTCCTCTCCTTCTTGTATGTTCTTTGTTGGTTTTCCTTTTTGCATCTTGCTATAGCAGAGCTTCGATGGCAAAAGCCGGGAAAGAAAGGGCACTTTTGGAGAGCTGTAAGGGAAGCGTGGAAGTTACGGGAACCGTCTCTTCTCTTGTTCAAAAAGAGGACAAGATGCAGTGCATCCTGACCGATGCTAAGGTTATCACTTCCCATGGAATCCTCACCCCCGGATCCCTTCTTATTTATCCGCTTATTGAAGAAGACGGAAGGGCTGCCGAAAGGAGTGCAGCATATACTCCCGGCAGACGGATCCGTCTGAAAGGCGAGATTTCTTCACTGGATTCAGAGAGAAATCCCGGTAATTTTGATGCCCAAACCTTCTATGAGGCGAGGGGAATTCTCTGCGCAGTCAAAAATGCAGATCTGATCGAATCCATCGCCGGCCGAACCCCGGTCGATGGCTGTCGGTCTCTTTTTCATGCCATTCGAAATCGCATGAATCGAACTTACCAGAGAGCTTTGCCGGGCGAAGAGGGCGGCCTCCTGTCTTCCATGACCTTAGGAAGCCGGGATCTCTTGACGGAAGACATGAAAGAACTTTTCCAGAAGGCAGGCTTGATTCATCTCATGGCAGTCTCCGGAACCCACATTCAGGTGGTCGCCTCCCGTCTCTATAAGAAAATGAAGAAAAAGGGCGCAGGTCTCCTTCTGTCCGGACTTGTGGCCGGCTTTGCGGCGGTATTTTACGGAGCTCTCTGCGGGAGTTCCCTGTCCACAGAGCGGGCGGTCGGCATGTTCCTGCTTTTGATTTTCGGTGACTTCCTTGGCAGGGCCTATGATAGTCTGACGGGTCTTGGCCTTTTGGCTGTCCTCCTCTTACTAAAGCATCCGGCTGCCATCGAGGATGCGGGCTTTCTTTTTTCCTTTTCGGCTGTTCTTCTGATGGTCCTCTTTCAGAGCCCCCTTCAGACTGCCTATCAGGCTTACTGCAAGGATCGCTTTGAGAAAAAGTATCGGAGAAAAGTGGGAGAGCGCTTTCTTTTATCACTGCCGGAGCAGGCCCTGTCGAAATTCCTTTCGGCCTTGTCCTTCCAGATTGCGACGCTTCCCTTGATGGCGGCATTGTTTTATGAGATACCGGTCTATGTTTTTCTTCTGAATCTTCTGCTTCTGCCGCTCTTTCCCATTCTCCTTATGATGGGGCTTCTCTTTGGCCTGATAACATGCTTTCTGCCTCTGGATTTTCTTCTTCTTCCCTGCCATCTGATTCTCTATCTCTACGAGTGGACGGCGGATCTGTCACAGAGCCTGCCCGGCAGCCGGCTGATCGTCGGAAAGCCGCCTTCGGCCTTGATCCTGATTTACTATCTGATCCTTTTTGGATTGATGCGCCTGATCCAGAGAAAGATAGACCTCCCCAAGGTCTTCGGCCTTATCGCTTTAAGTCTCCTTCTTATCGTAAGAAGGCCTGCGGCAAGCCATATTGATATGCTGGATCTGGGGCAGGGGGACGGCATACTGATCCATGACAAGAGTGGGGCCGATCTCATGGTGGATGGCGGAAGCAGTGATGTTGGTCGGGTGGGAACCTATCGGATTCTTCCCTATCTGAAAGAGGAAGGGATCCGACGCCTGGATTCCTGGGTCATTTCCCATACCGATGAAGACCATATTTGCGGCATGGAAGAAGTCATCGAAGCGGATTATCCGATCGGACAGATTATTATCGCGAAAGGTATGCCGAGAGATCAGAATTGGGAGGAGATCGAAAAGCTGGCAGAGGAGCATGGGATCCCGGTACGGGAGGTCTTGCCGGGAGACCGGCTGGTCTTCGGAGAGAGCAGTTTGACCTTCCTCTATCCCTTGTCGAAAGAAGCCGGGAGTCCGGAGAATAAAAATGATCTCTGCCTCAGTTTCTGGCTGGAGAATGGAGATTTTACCGGCATGTTTACGGGAGATCTGGCCATGGAGGGTGAGAATGGGATCATGAATACGGATCTGTTTCAGGAACTGTTGAACAGAGATCGGGATCATAAACTTTCCTGCCTCAAAGTCGGTCATCATGGCTCGGCCACTTCTTCCGGTTCTGATTGGCTGGACCTCCTGTCACCGGAAACGGCTATTATTTCGGCAGGGCAAAACAACCGTTATGGCCATCCATCGAAGGAAACCATAGAGAGGCTGGAGGAGAGACAGATCTCCTGGCATCTGACGGCCCGGGAAGGAATGATCCGGGTCGGGATGGAAGAGGGAAGAAAAAAGGATCGGGTTTCTAGTTACAGTAGGACAGCATCAGGACTTCGACGGCCAGGCGGGGGTTGATCCTGCCGCTTTTGGCTCTCTCTTCCAGATCGGCAGCATCCTTTAATAGCTTTTTCATATCCGAAATAGTAAAGCGCCGGGCCAGGTTCAGATTCCGATTGACATAGAAACTTGGCATACCGGAAGTCTTGGCGATCGCTGCATTGTCATAATGCTGGGCATCCATCTCCTTGGCCAGAAGAAGCTGACGGAACTGACGCTCGATCAGGGCCAGGATGCCGAGCGGATCCTCTTTGGATTCCAAAAGTCCCTGATAATAGGACATGACCTTGTCTGCATTTTTTTCGGAAATGGCAGAGATCATGTCGAAGATCCGGGATTCAGCCTGACCGGCACAGATCATGTCCACGTCCTCAACCGTGATTTCTTCCCGGTCACCGACATAACTCATCAATTTTTCAAATTCGGTATCCATGAGATCCATACTGGATCCGGTTCGGGTGTGGAAATCCTCCCAGGCCTGCCGCCGCATCATCTTGCCTGCCCGCCGCAGCCGGGCACCGATCCAGGTCATGAGGTCCCTTTCCTTCAAAGTCTCGAAAAGGACCGGCTGGCAGTCCTGGCTTTTCACGATGGCCTTGAAACAGCCATTTCTCTTGTCTACAGCACTTTCTACGAAAATATAGATCGTGCCTTCCGGGATCCCTTTCTCAATATACTTTGCGAAAGCATCGTGCTTCGTCTTGAAAAATAAGCTGTCTTCCACCAGAATGACCCGGTGGTCGGCGAAAAAGGGCAGGGTATCTCCCAGGTCCATGAGGCTTTTTTCGTCAATATCCTTGCCCTGATAGTGATTGAAATTCATCTGATCATCCGGTCGGACCAGGGCCCGAATGAGCTTATGCTTATAGGTCCGCTTGAGATAGGGCTCATCGCCATAGAGGAGATAGAGATGGTGGAACTGACCACGCTTCAGGTCATTTTCGATGGGATTGGTATACATTTCATGCCTTTCTAAGCGAATACTTTCATTTTTTGGATCTGTAGAAATTCCCGGTCGGTCATTGCACAGTCAGAACCTGGAATCCCGTTTTTTTGACCAGATTTTTCGACGTCTTCACACTTCCATCCTTCATGATATAAGCGCACTCAAATCCCAGGCTTTCGATCAATGGGATCCCCTGGTCGGGACCGAGAAGGAAGGCAATGGTGCTCAAGGCATCGCCATCCACGGACTTCTTCGAAAAAATCGTTGCCGATTCCACATCATTTTCTTCCGGATAGCCGGTTTTCAGGTTCAGAATGTGGTGGTAGATCTTGCCGTCTTTCTTGAAATAGCGTTCGTAAGTGCCGCTGGTGACAACGGACAGATCCTTCACAGAGACCTTGGCCATGACTTCGCCTGTTTCCGAGAAGGGCTTCTGGATCCCAATGGTATAGGAACTCCCGTCTGCTTTTTTGCCTAGAGTCAGGACATTTCCGCCGAGGTTTATGATGCCGCTTGTGACACCATTTTCTTCCAGATAGTCCTTCATACGGTCGGCAATATAGCCCTTGGCAATGCCGCCGAGGTCGAGTTCGGTATCGGGATTTTTCACCGTAACAATATTATTTTCTACCGAAACAGCCTGGTAACCGATGCTGGCTTTGGCCGACTGAATGGCATCTTGGGACGGAAGCTTCTTGTTTTTGATGGCGTCCTGCCAGAGGCTGGACAGCCGGCCGACTGTAATATCGAATGCTCCATTGGAAAGCCTGGCATAGGAGAGCCCGGTTTGAATCAGCTTTGCAGTCTCCGGATCCACCCGGACCGGTCGGCCCTTTGCTGCATTGATCTTATAAATATCCGAATCCTTGACCGTGGTGGAAAGAAGGTCCTCATATTTTTTCGCCAGCTTCATGCAGCCATCCAGATATTTCTCCTGGTTTTTCTTATAAACTGTGACTGTGATCACCGTATCGAAGTAGTTTCCGCTTTCTTGAAAGCCGGACCTTCCGCCACTTTTCAAAGTCCCGGCGGAAGGAAGCCCACAAGAGGAAAGAAGGAGAGCTGCCAGAAGAATGACAGAAAGGAGGGGAGTAAGTTTT
>JAQXPG010000056.1 GCA_029100405.1 Lachnospiraceae bacterium
AGAATGGAGGACAATTTGTGGAGAAGAGGGAAAGTATGCAGACCAATAACAAAATGGCGGTTGTGCCCGTTGGAAAACTCATCTGGCAAATGTCGATACCGCCGCTGATTTCCATGTTTCTACAATATTCTTATAATCTGATAGACAGCGCGTTTGTAGCGCGGCTGAGTGAAAATGCTTTGACGGCGGTTTCCCTGTCGTTTCCCATTACAACTTTGATGAATGCGACATCGATCTGGATCGGCGTTGGCGTGAATGTACTGATTGCAGGGTATCTTGGGGAGAAAAAGCAGGATGAGGCAAATACCACCGTCACACATGGATTATTACTTGCCTTTGGAGTTGGTGCTTTGCTCAATCTTCTGTCATTACTGATTATGAAACCCTACTTTGGGGCATTTACCAATAACGAAGAAATTTATCAGTTGAGTCTTGCCTATATGAGCGTATGTTCGTTCATGCAAATTCCCAACATGGTGCATATCGCAATCCAGAAGATGATACAGGCTACTGGGAACATGATTGCTCCTATGTGGTTCCAAATTGCAGGAGTGGTCGTTAATTTTGTATTTGACCCACTCCTGATTTTTGGTATTGGTATTTTTCCGGCTATGGGAATCCGTGGTGCTGCGGTGGCTACTGTTGCAGGCTATTTGTTATCCATGATTTTGGCATTTGCCTTGCTGCTGGGCAAAAAGCAAAAAGTGTGGATAAAGATCAAAGGATTTCATATACAAAAGAGGATGATTGCCCGTATATTCGCCCTTGGCTTACCATCTTTCATTATGAATGCCCTCAGTTCGTTTATGGTGACATTCGTCAATCTGTTTCTGGTAGCGTATTCCGATACGGCGATTGCATTCTTCGGTGCATATTTTAAGGTACAGCAGCTGATCGTTATGACAGTAAATGGCTTGATTCAGGGCTGTCTTCCTATTATGCGGTTTAACTACGGTGCGGGAAACAGAGATAGGCTGCACTCCGCTTTCCGATACGGAACCGCTTTGGTCTCCGGTATGATGATACTGGGAACATTGACCGTCACCCTCTTTCCGGCGCAGCTTTTGGGATTATTTACGGCGTCGGAAGCCATGCGCTCCTTTGGAATATCCGCTATGCGAATTATGGCGGCAAGCTATCTGTTTTGCGGTCTCTCTACCATGATTTCCACCTATTTTCAGGCCACAGAAAAAGTAGGTTCCAGCATGGTGATTCAATTATGCAGGCAGATGCTTTTCCTTGTTCCTGCCTTATGGTGTCTGGACAGATTGTTCCATCTGAACGGAATCTGGCTTGCATTTCCGGTTGCGGAAACCGCCACTTTTCTCGTTGCGCTTGTGATGATGGCATGGCATCGCCGCAAAATACCTCATAAGGAATTCCAGGGAGGAAAATGATGAATGACACTTTCATGAAGGAAAAACCGGTATTATCGCAAGGCAATCACAGGCCCGTGACGGCGGCCCGAAAGCCATGTACACCGTCCTTACTACACTGCGCCGGATAAATTCCTGCTTCTCTAAGATGAGCAGCTATCGTATAATGGAGAAAGCGGCAGCTGTTCCGTTGGTGGAAATGATCATTCAAGTGTATATTCCGGAATTCGACAACCTGGAAGAAAATAATATAAAGAGACATGAGGGTATTCCAGGCAACAAGAAATGTAATCATGATTTTGTACCGGGTGCTTGGACTAGCGTCAGTTTTTGTAGAGGTAAATGGAATGCGAAAGTCGAAGGATGAAGTTCAGGGGCAGATGTCCCTGTTTGATTTAGAAAAACCGTCCGGTTATCAGCTGGCAAGCTCAAATGATATCATGTCGGCGATTGATAAAATGGCAGAAAGTGAGCCGGATCATCATGTGTCTGAGAAGAAGACTTTTCCTCAGGATCATTCATCCGCAAGTTCGCCCCTTTTCCACCCGGGTGATCTGGTCAGATCCGTCTATGCGCCGGATCGTGAATTTGTCGTTCTGTCGGAGAAGGATGGCATGGTTATTGCCCAGGATCCGAAAACCAAAGATACCCATGAAATGGCTGCCGGCGATCTGGTCGGGATCCGCCGTCCCGGATTGATCTTTGACATGGACGGTACGATCTGGGACTCCTCAGAGAATGTTGCGGCCAGCTGGACAGAGGTTTTGCACAGGCATCCGGAGTTGGAGAGACAGACCATCACACCGTCGGATGTCCAAAGTGTTATGGGAAAGACCATGACCTATATTCAGAAGGAATTCGGTCTGAGTGATTCGATCATGAAGGAATGCATGTCCTATGAAAATACCTATTTGTCCGAACATGGAGGAAATCTCTATGAGGGCCTGGAAGAAACCCTGAAGAAAGCTTCCGAGATCATGCCGCTTTATATTGTTTCCAACTGTCAGTCGGGTTATATTGAAGCGTTTTTTGCATCCAGCGGACTGGGTAAGTATTTCAAAGACCATCTCTGTTTTGGCGACAATAACAAGGAAAAGGATAAGAATATCCGGCTCCTTGCAAAAAGAAATCAAATCACGGATCCAATCTATATTGGTGACATTGAAGATGACTATATTGCAACGGTTGCAGCCGGAGCAACCTTCATTCATGCAGCTTACGGATTCGGCAAAGTGCCGGAGGCTGAATATCGAGTCAAGGATATCCGCGAACTTCCGGAACTCTTAGAGAAGATCAAATCTTGATCATGTAGGCCTCGAACAGGTTTTGCTGAGGTTATAGCCGAGCTCTTTCAGAAGATCAAATCTTGACAACTTAAGCCTGGAAATGTACTCTAATGAAGGCAGTTTAGCGTCTGATCATTCGACAGGATTTTCGTTGGGCGCCATCTGATAGAACATCGTTGTGGACTCCCCTGGAGGAGTCAAGAGATGTAGAAATGAGGATATCATGGCAAAGAAACTTGAAGAATATGTACGTACCATACCGGATTTCCCGGAAAAAGGCATTATGTTCCGCGACATCACAACCGTTCTGATGGATCCGGACGGATTCCAACTGGCAATTGATTCTCTTCAGAATGCACTTAAGGGAGTGGATTTTGATGTCATCGCGGGAACCGAGTCCCGTGGTTTTATTTTCGGAACTCCTCTGGCTTACAATCTTCACAAGCCTTTCGCCCTGATTCGAAAGAAGGGCAAGCTCCCGGCAGAGACCGTTTCCATGACTTATGATCTGGAATATGGCTCCGCGACGATCGAGATGCATAAGGACTCCATCAAGCCGGGTCAGAAGGTCGTTCTGGTGGATGATCTGATTGCAACCGGCGGCACAATTGAAGCTGCTGCAAAGCTTGTTGAGAAGCTGGGCGGCGAAGTCGTAAAGATGCTTTTCGTTATGGAGCTCGAGGGCCTGAAGGGCAGAGAGCGTCTCTCCCAGTATGACATCTATTCCGCAATCAAGTATCCCGGAAAGTAATGGATGAATCGTTAAAATTTTGGGGCCGGCCCCTGGGGTTTTCTTTAAGCCCCGGGCCGGTTCTTTTTGTTTCATAGAAAGTGTGAATTTATGACCCGACTCGAACGTGTCCTGAATGAAATGAAAAAACGCAATCTTCACCAGATCCTGGTAAGCGATCCGGCTTCCATCTGGTACCTGACCGGCATTGCCAACGAACCCTATGAGCGTCTCTGGGTTCTCTATATTTCTGACAAATGTAAACCAATCCTTTTTGCCAACCGGCTCTTCAATATTCCTTCTCCTGAAGAAAAGCCGGATCTCCCGGAAGTCGTATGGCATACGGACTCTGATGATGCTGTGCAGATGATTGCGGACCGGATTGAAAAGACAGGGAAAATCGGAATCGACAAGACCTGGCAGGCCGGTTTCCTGATTCCCCTTCTGGAGAAGTGCCCGGATCTTACGCCGGTCCTTTCCTCCGACTGCCTGGATGACTGCAGAGCTGTAAAGGATGAGGAAGAAATCCGGAAAATGAAGGAGGCTTCCCGGATCAATGACCTGGTCAACCGAAGAGCCCGCGACTATGTCAAGGTCGGAATGACAGAAAAGCAGGTGGCCGAATTTATCGATAAGGAATATGTCAAAGAGGGAGCCAAGGGCCCTTCCTTCACTACCATTGTATCCTTTGGAGCCAATGCGGCTGATCCCCATCATGAGCCGGACGAAACCGTGTTAAAAGAAGGTCAGTGCGTTCTTTTCGACATGGGCTGCCGGAAGGACCGCTATTGTTCGGACATGACAAGAACCTTCTTCGCCGGCCAGCCGACCGAAGAAGAGGCAAAGGTCCACGATCTGGTCCGCTCTGCCAATGAGAAGGCAGAGAGCCTGATCCGCCCCGGAGTCAAAATCTGCGATCTTGACAAAGCTGCCCGAGATATGATCACCGAAGCCGGCTATGGTCCATATTTCAACCACAGACTGGGCCATTTTATCGGCCAGACCGACCATGAGAAGGGCGATGTCAGCTCGGTCAATCAGAAAACCTGCCAGCCTGGCATGATCTTCTCCATTGAGCCGGGTGTCTATCTTCCCGGCCGTTTCGGCGTCCGTGTCGAAGACTTGGTTCTGGTGACCGAAGATGGCTGCGAGGTTCTGAATCACGAGGACAAGCACTGGAAGGTTGTAGGCTGATCGGAGATGAATATGGAAATACAGCAGGAGCAGAACATGAATCAGGAAACAGATCAGGAACAGAATAAAGTATCGAATCAGAATCAGGAAGTGAATCGGGACCCGAAAGAAAAAGAAGAAGCCCTTCAAATCAGCGAAGACCTTCTGGATTTCCTACAGGCCTCGCCGACCGCCTTTCAGGCCGTCGATCAGGTGAGAAAGAGGCTGACGGAGGCTGGATACCGGGAACTTTATGAAGGCAGCAACTGGGACCTTCAGCCGAATGGTCTGTATTTCGTTCTCCGGAATGAGTCGTCCATTCTGGCCTTCCGGACGCCGGCGGATCTCAAGCATCTGCATGGCTTCCAGATCGCCGCATCCCACAGCGATTCCCCGGCCTTCAAGGTCAAGGCCAACCCGGAGATGACCGAAGCCGGCGCCTACACTATGCTGAATGTCGAGAAATACGGCGGCATGCTCATGCGCCCTTGGTTTGACCGGCCCCTGTCAATGGCCGGCCGCCTTCTGGTGGAAGACGGCGACAATGGTATACGCACAATCCTGGTAAATATAGACCGAGACCTCTGTCTGATCCCCAGCCTGGCTATTCATATGGATCGTGAAGCTAATAAGGGCCATGACCTGAATCCCCAGAAAGAGCTTCTGCCCATCTTTGGCGATGAGAAGGCCAAGGGAAGACTGAAGGAGCTTCTGGCAGAAGAAGCAGGAGTGAAGCCCGATCAGATCCTGGGCCATGATCTCTTCCTCTATGTGCGCGGCCGGGGAAGCATCTGGGGTGCAGACCAGGAATATGTCTCAGCCGGACATCTCGATGATCTCCAGTGCGGCTTTGCAAACCTGAAGGGCTTTATAAAGGCCGGTGAAGACGATTATAGGAATCTGGATGACACCGTGCCGGTCCTTGCCATCTTCGATAATGAGGAAGTGGGATCGGGGACTAAGCAGGGTGCCGACTCGACCTTCCTTTCCGATACTCTCTGGCGGATTGCTGAAGCAGCAGGGCTGAAGGAGTCGGATTTCCATCGGGCCATCGCCAACAGCTTCATGCTGTCCTGCGACAATGCCCACGCAGTTCATCCCAATTATTCGGACAAGGCGGACCCGGTCAACCGGCCGCTTATGAATCACGGCATTGTGATGAAATATAATGCAAACCAGAAATACACAACTGACGGAGTTTCTGCAGCAGTCTTTCGGAATCTCTGCCGAAAGCTGGATCTGTCTCTCCAGGAATTCACCAACCGGTCGGATATGGCCGGCGGATCCACCCTGGGCAATATTTCCAACGCTCATATTTCCTTAAATACCGTGGATATCGGCCTGCCCCAGCTTTCCATGCATTCACCCTATGAGACAGCCGGCGTCTATGATACTCTTGATCTGATCCGCCTGACCCATACCTTCTTCCAGAGCCGCTTCTCAGATCTGGGAGGCGGGAAATTCCGGATGGAAAACGAATGGCTGAAGCCGGCTTATGGTGAAATATGTCGTAATTGAAATTCTTTCCGAAAATTCCTGTTTCCGTTGGAAATCGAACAAACAGAGAAATGGGCCTGTGTTATACTCCTCTTACAGTTAAGAAAGAAATGAAATTTTCTAGAGATGAGATATAGATTGTCGAAAACAGACGCAGGAGGTAAGTTATGGCAAAGCCCTTGGATCTCGGTAAGAGTGTTTATGAACTGGTAAAGCAGTATCCGGAATTAAAGGATGTAATGGTAGAAATCGGCTTCAAGGATATGGCAAAGCCCATGGCCTTAAATACCGTTGGTAAGATCATGACCATCCCCAAGGGATGCCTGATCAAAGGATTCAATATTCCGGAAGTTCTACGGAAGTTGGAGGATGCCGGCTTCGAACCGACCGGAAATCGGCCTGGTTTTACCAAGAAGAAGGCAGATGCTTCTGATGCCAAGTCTGTATCTGAAACAAATGCAGCAGATGGTCAGAAAACTGAGCAGACGACAGAGAATTCCGATACCAAGGCTGCAGAGGAAGAAACTTTCGGTGCAGCAGCCTCCACAAAGAATCCTGAAGACCTGTCTGAAACCGAGCGGGAGGCTCTGATCCGTTCCTACATCGAGCGCCTGTCCAATGGAGAGGATCTGGAGTCGGTACGGGCTGACTTCGTAAAGAACTTCAAGGATGTCGAGGCAGTCGAGATCGTAAAAGCCGAGCAGGCCATGATTAACAGCGGTATGCCGGTGGCAAAGGTTCAGTCTCTCTGCGATATTCATTCGGCTCTTTTCCATGGTGCAACCAGAGAAGAGCAGAT
>JAQXPG010000057.1 GCA_029100405.1 Lachnospiraceae bacterium
AGGATGATCATCCCCTCACTCATATTCGAAAGAATGGTATCCAACTCTCTCTGCTTCTGCAAAAGGTCTGTCTCTTTATCCCGGATCTCTGCCTGCTGGCCGGCGATCCGCCGAAGAAGCGGCGACAATTCATCATATTTCTCATTTTCCAGAGGATGATCCAGATCCAATTCATTCAGGGGTTCTACAATCTTCTTTGCCAGCCGGCTGGAAAGGAAGAGAGAAAAGATTGCAAGAAGGATCAAAATCAAAACCACCGGCTGCAGCATACCGAGAAGCAGAGTCAGAACAGAATTCTGCGTCAGGGAAACCCGTAAAACAGTTCCATCACTGATTCGCTTGGCTGCATAAAGCATCCGTTCTGTTAAAGTCTTGGAATAACGGGTGCTTTCTCCATAACCGGATACCGAGTTCATCGCTTCTTTTACTTCTGCCCGATTTTTATGATTGGGCATGGTTTTCGGATCCGATGCGGAGTCATAGAGGACAGTACCATCCGAATCGATCCAGGTCAGTCTCAAATCATCTTTCTTGACCTGTTCCAGATAATCTATGCCCGAATCCTCGACTCCCTGGGCTGACAGATCCAATTGAGAAAGAAGCTGGCGATGGGAGATATTTCCCATATAATCATAAAGAATTCCGAAGATCAGACCGATTGTGATCAAAAGGACCAGAATCGAAGTCCAGAAAATGGATCGAAAAATCTTACGACTCACGCGGCACCTCCATTCTGTAACCGATTCCCCGCACCGTTTTAATCATACTCCCGGCATCAGAAAGCTTTGTGCGGAGGGTTCCGATATGGACATCGACCGTCCGGGACTCTCCCTGAAAATCTTCATTCCATACAATGGCAAGGAGCATTTCTCTGGAAAAGGCCTTGCCCGGATTCGTCATGAAAAGGTGGAGAAGATCATACTCTTTTAAAGTCAGTTCCACTTCCTCCCCATCTACTCGAACCGTATGCTCAACGGTATTCATTTGAATAGAGCCGATTGTTAAAACGGATGGATGAGCCGTTGCCTTCTTAGATCGTCTCAGGACTGCTTTGACCCTGGAAATCATCTCCATCATGCCAAAAGGCTTCGCCAGGTAATCATCTGCGCCCAGATCCAGCCCGATGACCTTATCATATTCCGTGCCCTTGGCTGTTGCCATAATCACAGGGATGTCCTCTGTCGTTACGAAGGAACGAAGCTTTTTTAAGACTGAGATCCCGTCTTCACCCGGCATCATGATATCCAGAATGATAAGTTCCGGTATCGTATCCTTCATGGCTTCCCAAAACTCCTTGGCATTTGCAAAGCCTCTGGCCTGATAGCCAGCCGTTTTCAGGGTATATACCATAAGTTCTCTGCTGCTGACATCATCCTCCACACAGAATATCATTCGTCTGACTCCTTTTTATCTTCTCTTGTTCCCGTGATGGCAAATGTAACCCAGCCTGCAATTCGTACTGCGTGATCACCGATCCTCTCCAGATATTTGGCAATCATCAGCAGATCTAAGATACTGGTTCCATAGGCTTTATGCTGACTCGGATCCACCTTCTCATTCATATTTTGAATTTCCCTAATCAGAGCTTCCCGGACATGATCAAAACACAAATCAACCTTATCATCTGATGCAATCACCATTCTGGCCAGATTTGCATCCTGATGGACGAAAGCATCCATGCTCTTCGAGACCATTCCCATCACGTTTTCCGCCATTTCATGCATACCTACATTATCGTCTACCTGACGGATGGTGTCCATAGTAACAATCTCTGCAATATCTGCTGCCTGAACACCAATTCTTCTCATATCGGTAATCATTTTCAATGCCGAAGAGATTCTCCGAAGATCCTTAGCAACCGGTTGCTGACGAAGAAGGAGGCGGAGACACAGATTCTCGATCTTACGATCCTCTTCATTGATCTGCTCCACCAGGTCCGGCACTTCCTTTGCCATCATAAGATCATGCTGAAGAAGAGATACACAAGCCTTTCGGATCGCATATTCACACATCATACCTAGTTTTGTCAGCTCCTGATTCATTTCCTCAAGCTGCTCGTCGAAAACAGAACGCATTAGCCAAACCTCCCTGTAATGTAATCTTCGGTTCTCTTATCCTTAGGCATCGAGAAGATGGTCTCACTCTTTCCGAATTCCACCATTTCACCCAGAAGAAAGAATGCACAGTAGTCTGAAATACGGACCGCCTGCTGCATATTATGGGTTACCATAATGACCGTATACTTCTTTTTCAGTTCCAGACAGAGTTCCTCGATTTTTCCGGTAGAAATCGGATCCAGGGCTGAGGTCGATTCATCCATCAGAAGAATATCCGGCTCTACAGCCAGTGCCCTTGCAATACAGAGTCTCTGCTGCTGACCACCTGACATGCCGAGAGCGCTTGTTTTCAGCCGATCCTTCACTTCATCCCAGATGGCAGCCCCGCGAAGGGACTTCTCTACGATCTCATCCAGCTTGATCTTCGAATGAATGCCGTGGATCCTCGGACCATAGGCGATATTATCGTAAATACTCATAGGAAATGGATTGGCTTTTTGGAAAACCATGCCAATGCGCTTCCGAAGGAGCGTCACATCAACTGCTTTATCATAGATATTCTGTCCTTCATACTTGACCTCTCCGGTGATTTTCACATGATCCACAAGATCATTCATCCGATTCAAGGTCTTAAGGAAGGTCGACTTTCCGCATCCGGAAGGTCCGATTAAGGCAGTGATCTGCTTCTCTGGGATCTGGATCGATACATCCTTCAATGCATGGTGATCGCCGTACCAGAGATTCAATTTGTTTGCTTCAATTGCATACTTCATAATTCTTTCCTTGCTATTCGTTTGTTTCTCTCCTGCATACCGATTTGGTCTATATTTCCGCCGGAATTCGAATCACTTTCGAAGTTTCTTTCCGGCAAAATCCGCCAGGAAGTTGATAAACAGTGTCAAAAGGATCAGGATCACTGCGATGGCAAAGGCGACATCTGTCTTACCCCGTTCACTGGCGTAGACATAGAGTGCAACCGTAAGGGTTGCGGATGAGGAGGTTAAGGCCCGGAAGAATCCGTTCAGAACCAGTCCGAAGCCGGCGGTAAAGAGAAGGGCTGCCGACTCACCGACAATTCTTCCGATGGCCAGGATGCAGCCGGTCACGATTCCGTCGATGGAATTGGGAAGAACCACAGTCCTTATCATGTACCACTTGCCTGCGCCGAGTGCCAGAGACCCTTCCCGATAGCTTGCGGGAACCGTCTTCAGGCTCTCCTGTGTGGTTCGGATAATGGTCGGGAGAACCATCATCACCAGAGTCAGACCTCCGGCCAGAATACCTTGCTGCAATCCCATGAGCTGGGTGAAAAGCAGCATACCGACCAGACCGAAAATAATGGATGGAATTCCGGTCAGGATCTCGGTTGCGAATTCGATCAGAGAAACCAGCTTTCGGTTCTTCGCATATTCCGTGAGATAGATGGC
Source organism: Lachnospiraceae bacterium (assembly GCA_029100405.1). GTDB lineage: Bacteria > Bacillota > Clostridia > Lachnospirales > Lachnospiraceae > Lachnocurva. The sequence goes on from JAQXPG010000057.1 coordinate 3,485, forward strand.
AGCTCCGACACCGACGGGAAGGACAATGACCATGGCGACGACAATGATATAGATGGTGTTTAATATATTGGGAAGAATACCAATCGTGCCTTTGAGATAGCTGGTCTGCGATTTCAGAAGTTTCCAGGTCAGATGCGGTATGCCCCGATAAAAAATGTAACCCA
>JAQXPG010000058.1 GCA_029100405.1 Lachnospiraceae bacterium
AAGACTTCGAACCGTGTCATTTCCGGTCTGAGGGGTCGTGCCCAGTTCAAAACACGGACCAGGACGGAGTGGGCCTATTATGTGCCTATGAATGCTGCAGGTCGAAGTGTCTGGCTGGTTGGACGGATCTCCTATAATGAAGTCAGAAGTCGAGTACTTCCGGTCGCAGTGATGATTACCATTCTTGGAATCATTGCACTCCTGACTCTTACGATTCTGATTCGACAGATGATAAAGAAATCTTTGAAACCTCTGGACAATATCCAGGAAGTTACAACGGAGATTGCCAAGGGAAATTTTGATATTTCCATTCAATATCAGAAACAAGATGAGATCGGTCGTCTGGCTGTTGCTTTACAGGATTTTATTGACAGACTTCGTTATATTATTCAGGACATCGGGAAAAGACTGGGAGATTTCTCGGATGGTGATCTGACCATGGATGAGATGAACAAAGAATATTATATCGGTTCTTACGCATCGATCCAGCAGTCCATCGAAGAGATCTCAGTGGGGCTTACCAATACCATTTCAGAGATTCGCCGTGCTTCGGATCAGGTGGCAACCGGAAGCAGCCAGGTATCCTCCGGTGCCCAGTCTCTGGCTCAGAGTTCGACTGAACAGGCTTCTTCTATTGAAGAGTTGTCACAGTCCATGCTAAAGATTTCAAACCGGATCTCAGAAACTGCAGACATGACGAATGAAGCTGCCAAGATCAGTCAGGAATCTAAGGATGCTGTTACTTTGACCAATGAGAAAATGAAAGAAATGACCGAGTCGATGAGAGATATTACCGGCAAGGCCAACGAGATCGGTAAGATCATCCAGATTATCGATGATATCGCCTTTCAGACCAATATTCTGGCATTGAATGCTTCGATTGAGGCTGCCAGAGCAGGTGAGGCAGGAAAGGGATTCGCAGTTGTTGCAGGCGAAGTCGGAAATCTCGCCAAGAAATCTCAGGAGGCTGCTCAGGGTACGGCAAAATTGATTGAGGATACCATTACAGCAGTTGGTAAGGGCACAACGATCACAAGTGATACGGAGGCAGCCCTGGGAAATGTATCCGAGAGCTTTGGTCAAATTAACCGCTTGATCTCGAAGATCCAGTCGGCATCTGTGGAAGAGAGTGACAGTGTAAAACAGGTGACCGATGGCCTTAATCAGATCTCTGCGATTGTTCAGACCAATTCGGCTACGGCAGAAGAGTCTGCTGCCGCTGCGGAAGCTTTGTCCTCTCAGGCTGAAACCATGAAAGGACTGGTTGGTGCCTTCAAATTGGACGAAAATAACAAGTAGAGAATTCAGGTCGGAGAGCGGTGAAAAACCTGTACAACCTGCTCAATCGACACAGCCCGCTCAGCCTGCGAAGCCTTCCGGCCATTATGAAACGAGGCAGGATCTTGTTTCTGCTGCATATGATGAACCCATATATGAAGTTCATGCAGTTGGTGTTAAGTGTAATACTTGTGGTCAGATTTTTAAGACAGATGCGGAGTTTGATGAACACGCTCAAGATATGGCATTCAACCACCATGACTATACTCATGGTAGTGATACAGCCATATTGAAACAAGTCCAAGTTGGCACCAGGAATCACGATGCGGTGTATAAGACCGAGCAAGTATGGGTGCAGGACTAACAGATTCCCATGCAGCTCATTGAAGAGTTTGTAGAAAAATCCCTGAAAAAAGGAACAAAGATTTTGCTTTCCGGTGAGATCCGAAACGACAATTACACAAACAAGGAAGGGCAGAAGGTCCACGGAACACAGATCATTACAAATAGTATCGAGTTTGCAGAATCGAAGAACGCAAGCGGAAATACCGGGAAGCCTCAGAGAAACCAGGTGCCGGACAATCCGCAGATGCCGGACAATCCGCCGGACGATGATTTCTTCCGTGCAGACGGAGTAGAAGAGAATCTTCCGTTCAACTAAACCGCAGAAAGCACCACTCAGTTTCTTCTCTGGAAACTGGGTGGTTTATTAATATCAGACGTATTGAAATGTGGCTAAATATGGGCAATAATTTAGCCACAGAAAGGAGCGCGTATTATGCAGATAGTTCCAATGAGAGATTTAAGAATACAGTAGAAATAGAGCGCAGATGTGCTGAGTCTAATGAGCCTGTTTTTGTTAAAAAAATGGTTATGGAAGACTTGTTGTAATGGATATAGATTATTACGAGCGCACTATGCAAAAGATTAACGAAGCAAACTTTATAAATAAAGGTATTGCAGATTACGAAGCAGGGAGAGTTGTTGAGGGAGAAACATGGCATTTAAAAAGGAGTCACAAAATGGAAAAATTTGCGATTAAATTAGGCAATATACCGGATTCGTATTACGATTTTGTGGTCGCTGTCTTAACATATGTTAAGAAAAAAGACGAGAGGTTTAAAGCGGTGAATCAATATATAGATGAACATCCAAAAGTTTTAACATCAGATATTCTTGCATTTATTTCTGAGCAAGAAGATTTCTACGAGGATGCCGCTTATCCTCAGGCAAAAGCTGTTACTTAGTACGAGAGGCTCTTCACAGTGAGGTTAAAAATGGATAAGATCAATAGCTATATGAAAAAAAATTACCGTATGGAAGTCTTTGAAGATCATGAGGAGGGAGGTTTTACTATTTCTTTTCCTGATCTTCCGGGATGCCTTACATGCGCACAAACGCTTGATGAGGCTTATGCAAACGCAATTGATGCGAAAAGAGGCTGGTTTGAAGCTGCTATTGCAGACGGTATTGATATCCCTGAGCCAAAGGATATTTCTAAATATTGCGAAGGTCGATGCAAAAAGATCTGAACAGCGAGATTAATACCAATTATGATTTATATAGAAACGAACCATATCCGGTTCATTATTCTATCAGTACAGATAATCGCTACTACGTATATTTCTTTGAAAACCACGGGTTCAACGATTATAACATCGTTGAGAAATTTGAGTTTTAGAAAGGAGCTACCATGGAAGAATTGGTAAAGAAGCTCAATGCTATCCCTAATTCGTATTTTGGATTTGTTGCAGGCATTGTCACATACGCAAAAAAGAAACCGGAGCGATTAAAGAAAGTAATAAAGTTTATCGATTCATCTGATAATCTTACACCTTCTGATGTCGTGAAGTTTGTGATGACACAGCCAGATTTCCATGAATACGGACTAGGAGAGAAAGAAATGGTTGAATAAAAGAAAGAGCTGCCCAGAGGAATGATATGCTACCCCCAAGTAGGTTTTATATTTCAGTGTCCTACTTGGGGGTAGCATATTAGAGAGTAGTAGCCAGGGCTTTTTCTTTTCCATTTCCGTTGAGTTTTAATTGGCGAAATCCTGTTTTTTCATTGCCATATTAAATGGCGAAATACTGTAAGCAACACTATTGTTAATTGGCGAAATCCTGTTTTTCGCAAAAACACGATTTCGCTATTTGAAACTGGCTGCAAACCCTTGATTTTACTGGATTTTCAGTAGGTAAATTTTACGGAGTTGGGAGTTAGGTAGCAGAGCTACCTAACGACAAACAGGAACACTTTGCGGAGGGTTCGGCTCCGCAAAGTGGGTGATAGAAAATCCGAAAGGATTTTCGTTTAAGAGTGTTCGACTGGACTGTGTAGGGGAAGGAGTGAAAAGGATTTGGACCACAAACAACAAAAGTCTTCTATCAGATTTCCCTGGAGAAAAAGAAGAAAGGCAGAAGAGATCGAGCGTGCTCGCTTTACACTTATCTAAACAGACAATTCACAGAGTTTTCTAAAAGCCCTGGCAAAACAAAGAACACAGACCAAGTATTGTCTTTGCAATTTTTATATGTTCTTTTGTCATTAGAACTGCTATACTAAAATATGATTCTTTGGATAGGGAGAGGACAAATGGCAGAAAAAAAGGGTAATTTCAGTGGTCAGCTTGGTTTTGTTCTGGCAGCAGCCGGAAGTGCTGTAGGAGTCGGAAATTTATGGCGTTTCCCATATCTTGCAGCCAAAGACGGGGGCGGACTATTTCTGATTGTCTATTTGATTTTGGTTTTAACTTTCGGATTTACTCTCTTGACTTCGGATATTGCGATTGGCCGGAGAACCAGACAGAGCGCGATCAAGGCATATGAATCCATGCGGCCGCGCTGGAAATTCTTAGGTATTCTTACTTTCTTTGTCCCGGTTCTGATCATGACTTATTATGCAGTGATCGGCGGCTGGATCACTCGTTACGCCGTGGTCTATTTTTCCGGACAGGCGAAAGAAGCTGCCGGAGATCATTTCTTCACCTCTTTTATCACTTCGCCGATTGCCCCGCTTATTTATGGTCTGATCTTCATGGTGGTCACAGGGATCATTGTCTATATGGGTGTGGAAGGTGGAATCGAACGGGTGTCCAAATGGCTGATGCCATTCCTTCTCATTCTGATCGTTGTGGTCTCGATTTTTGCATTGACCTTACAGCATACGGATCAGGACGGCAGGGTTCGAACCGGCTTGCAAGGCCTTTTGATTTATTTAAAACCGGATGTCAGAGGACTGACAATTGGGAAATTCTTAAATGTTCTTTTGGATGCCATGAGTCAGATCTTCTTTTCTCTTTCCGTATCCATGGGAATTATGATCACCTATGGATCCTATGTCAAAAAGGATGTGAACCTGAGTAAGTCGGTCAGCCAGGTCGAAATCTTTGATACCCTGGTGGCTTTTTTGGCCGGTATGATGATCATTCCTTCGATCTATGTTTTCTCCGGTACGGATGGGATGGGAGCAGGACCGGGATTGATGTTTGTCTCTCTTCCCAAGGTGTTCGCTGCCATGGGGCATACCGGCACCTTTGTTGGCGCTGCTTTCTTCATTATGGCTATTTTTGCGACACTGACTTCCTGTATCTCAGTTCTGGAAGCCATTGTTGCGAACTGCATGGAGATCTTCCACAGCAGCAGAAAAAAGACCACCTTGGTTTTGACCTTTATTTATGCCATTGCAACGGCGGTGATTGCGCTGGGTTACAGTATCTTCTATGTGGAGGTCAAGCTGCCGAATGGTTCCGTCGGTCAGCTTCTGGATATCATGGATTACATCAGTAACAGCTTCATGATGCCATTTATTGCCATGCTATCCAGCATTTTGATTGGCTGGGTGGTTGGCCCCCGTTGGGTTACGGACGAAGTACAGAGGAATGGCGAGAAATTCCCCAGGAAGAGTCTCTATATTTTTATCATTAAGTATGTAGCACCGATTGTGATGGCAATTCTCTTCCTGCAATCGACGGGATTCTGGGGATTGATTTTTTAGAAATTTAGTATACATCTGCGGATTTAGATATTATAATCATGACATAAATTAAAGTCGCTAAAAGGGGGCTGCTTTTCGTTATGATGGAGGACTTTAAGAAATATATTAAGTTTGAAGATTATGAGAATTATTTGGAACCGATCAATCGGGCAAATAATCATGGTCTCTATTATTTGGCTCTTACGAATTTTCTGATCAGTCTTTTGAACTTTGTCATTCTGGCTCTGATTGGTACGCCTGGGGTGATCATGAATTTCATATTCGTTTTGGCGAATTTGATCCTTTTTTATGGGGCACGTTGTCTCTGCCGTTATCAGCATTTGGATTATACACCGCTTTGCTACACATTCATGATTCCATGCTTTATCATGCCTTTGATTAGTGAACTGGCCTTGCATAAGCAAGCGGAAGGGGTTGCCTATCTTTGCCTTCTGATTGTGATTCCTATTTTCATTCTCGATCGGCCCAAACGTGTTCTCCTTGTTATTAGTATTTACACCTTGCTTTATCTTGTTGCAATTTTGGCTATAGAGGATCATTCGGATCTTCCCATCGAGATCATGCATCTTCTGGATGCCTATGGTCTGTCTCTTCTGGCCAATAGTTATTCCCTGTCTATCCGGATTCGAAATGTAGAGCTTGGCGAACATTTTGAGAAAAAATCCGAGCACGATCCATTGACCGGACTTTATAATCGTGATGGCGGTGTGCGTTATATCAATCCGCATTGCGCCGGTGTGCTGATCTTTATTGATGTGGATAACTTTAAACATGTGAATGATGGATACGGGCATGCAAAAGGTGATGATGTCTTAAGGGAGTTTGCGAAAACCTTGCAGAAGAATTTTCGCGATGACGATATCATCATGCGTTATGGCGGCGATGAATTTGCAGTCTATACGCGTGGAGACTGGGATGAACTATTGATGGAAAAGAGACTGAATGAGCTTCTTTATGATCTGCGGAAGATCTCTGTTACGAAGGAGGGGCAGAGTCCTCTGTATATGACCGCCAGTATTGGCTGTCTGATTGCAAAGTACGGCTGTCAGGATCTCGATACCATGCTTCGCCTGGCAGATCAGAAGATGTATGAGGCCAAGGAGCATGGCAAGAACAGTTACCGGATCCTGGTGCAGGATTGATTCCGTGTGGGTTTTGTTTCACCTGGTTCTTAAAAATGTAAACAATGAATCATACCAAAAAGAGGTCAACTCCAATAGAGTTGACCTCTTTTGACTTCTAGGAGGTTCTATGGTTTCAGCCCTCAAAGAACTTTTGACAGAAAGAGTCTGGTCCGTTCATTCCTGGGGTGATCAAAGAATGCCTCTGGTGTATTTTCTTCTAAGATCTGTCCTTGGTCAAGAAAGATAACGCGTGATGCAACATCCCTGGCAAACCCCATCTCGTGGGTGACAACAGCCATTGTCATTCCCTCATCCGCCAGCTCATGCATAACAGATAAAACTTCACCGACCATTTCAGGATCGAGAGCAGATGTGGGTTCGTCAAAGAGCATCATAGATGGATGCATGGCAAGGGACCGAACAATTGCAATTCGCTGGGCTTGTCCTCCGGAGAGAGAAGAGGGGTAAACATCCATTTTATCAGACAGACCAACGCGGCCCAAAAGAGCATATGCTTCTTCATCGGCTTCTTCCTGTGTTCTTAATTTCAAAAGTACAGGGGCAAGGGTTATATTTTCCCGGACGGTCATATGGGGAAAGAGGTTGAAGTGTTGGAACACCATCCCCATTTTCGAACGGATTTTATCGATATCAACAGCAGTGGATGAAATATTCTCACCGCCGAACATGATTTCGCCTTCACTTGGCTTTTCCAGGAGATTCAGACAACGAAGCAGAGTGGATTTTCCAGAACCGGATGGACCGATGATAACGACCTTTTCCCCATCCGCTATATCGAAATTGATTCCCTTTAAAATTTCTACCGTACCTTTTTTCGTATGGAACGATTTATGCAAATTTCTAACGGATATCATATCTGTCCATCCTCCTTTCTATAATCCCAAGTATTTGTGTCAGTCCGATGACGATGATGAGATAGATGAGCGCTACCGCCAGAAGAGGCGGAAATGCGTCATAGGTTTGTGACCGTATAATATCACCGCCCTTTGTCAGATCCTGAATCCCTACATATCCTGCAACAGATGTCTCTTTCACGAGGGAAATAAACTCGTTAAATATCGCAGGAGCAACATTTTTAAATGCTTGTGGAAGAACGATCTTCTGCAAAGTCATTCTTGAGCTGAGACCAAGAGAGCGACCGGCCTCCGTTTGACCGGTATCCACGGACTGGATGCCGGAACGGATGATCTCTGCTACATAGGCACCGGAATTAATTCCGAATGCGACGATTGCAACAGGAATCGGCTGTCCGGACTTCCATATTGCAAAGGTAAGGATCATGAGCTGTACAATCGTTGGGGTACCTCGAATGACAGTCAGATAAATGCTGACAATCACATTTAAAAGAAAGAGGAGAGGACCGACTTTCGCTGAATTCATTTTTCTATTATGATGATTCACGCGAATGATTGCAGCGATAACACCCAGGATAATGCCAAGTACCAGGGCTCCTGCGGTGATGATCAGGGTGTTTTTCAAGCCGTCAACAAGATACAGATATCTCTTCTCGGCTATGAAATCCTGAAAGAAATGCTCTGCCAGAGACATGGGATGTTCTCCTTTCCATCTGGAATGTCTTAGAGTAAGAATGGTTATGGCCGCCGGCTTCAGAAGACCAGCAGAATAAGACTTCCCTGGGATTTCCGGATTATTCTACACTGATATACTGCTCCATGATCTTCTGCAGTTCACCGGAATCTTTCAGATTTTTCAGGACTTTATTGATCTCCTTAGAGAGGTCGGAATTCTTTGGACAAGCAATGGCATAGGACTCACTTGTCAGAGAATCAGAGAGCAGTTGAGTTTTATCCGGATTCTGTGCTACAAGTTTCTTTGCGGGATAGTTATCAATGACAACGGCGTCAACCCTTCCGGATATCAGGTCTGCGACTGCATCCATACCTTTATTGTAACGTCTGACTTCCTTTACTTTAATATCGGATTTACCATCCTGATTTGTGCAGTAGGTATCACCGGTCGTACCTGTCTGTACCCCGACGATTTTATCGTTCAAATCAGTTCTGGACTTGATTGCACTATCTTTGGGAACAATGATGGCCTGAGAGGCATCAAAATAGGTATCAGAGAAATCGACATTCTTCTTCCGGTCTTTTGTGACTGTGATACCGGCTGCAGCCATATCTGCCTTTCCGGCCTGAAGAGAAGGGATCAAGGAATCGAATGCAATATCGCTAATCTTTAATTTTACACCGAGATCTTTTGCGACAGCCTTAGAGATCTCAATATCAATACCCTGAATCTTATTTTCCTCTTTATATTCAAAGGGTGCGAATTCTGCATTGGTACACATAGTAAGTGTTCCGGATTTTTTAATGCTGTCCACTGCACTCTTCTGACTCTGAGACTTAGAAGAAGCAGATCCGCAGGACGCCAGGGAAAGCGCCATTCCAGCAGCAAGACAGACAGCGAGAAATTTGTTGAAATTTTTTTTCATAATGTGACTCCTTTCGTACCTATCCTATGGAAAAAGAGTGAAAAAAATGGAGACCGATCGATTAGATCTGTCTCCCTTGACTCTTTTCTCTTGATTTCTCATAGCATAATCCGAGAGAAGACTGAAATCGATGGAAAATTTACCAAAATCATGATCAATATTTATAAAATTTACAAGATGTGAGGATTGCAAAGCGTTTTGTTTTAAAGTATTCTTTAGGAAGAAGATGATTGGCTTAAAGGCGAGCAGTATTTTTACTGCTCGCCTTTTTTAGAAAGGGGAGTTTTGAAATGGCTTATATGGTGAAAAATATTTTAAATCTTCCAGTTTGTAAAGATTTCAAACTTGTAGCCGGGCAAGACGGAATGTCACGAAATGTGAGACATGTGAATCTAATGGATTCAGAATATGATTCCATGATACCCGATGGAAAGGAACCGGATGGACTTTTTGATAAAGAGGCGATCGTTGTAACAAGTTTTCTTTTTTCCAGAAAGTCCAAAGAGAAGATTCTGCCAGTGATAAAGCAGTTGTTCTTAGATGGAGTCAGTGCTTTGGCGATTCAGCTGGTATGTTTTGAGCATCTGCCAGATGAAGTGATAGAATTTTCTGATTCTCATAAGTTTCCGATCTTTCTTTTTCCCAAACGGGACACCTTCCTGGAAAATGTCGTTATTGGGATAGCAACAACCATTGAGAAATCGGACAATATGCACTATCTGGAAGAGCGGTTGTCATTTTTCCTGGAGCCCCATCTGGGGCAGATGAACCGGGATGCGGTTTCGGATGAGTTGTTCCCGGACAGAAGGAAACCTTACCGCTGTTTTTATTTCCTTCTCAAGCAGCAGACGGGGGAATATGCCTTTTATCACAGAGTAGAAATGATGGATGAGCATTCACCGGAAAATGTCCGTATCCTTCCTTACCGGTACGGAGTGCTGGCCACAGTTTTCGGGGATCCGGATATCACCGTGGAAAATCTGGAAGGATCGCTTGGTATCAGCACGACGGAAGTTGCCCTGGGGGTGAGCCGGGAGAGTAGGATGCGGGAATGTCTATCTCATAAAATCCGCGAGAGTATCTTTGCTGCCCGCTATGGCATCAAGCATCGGAAAAATGTAACCATGTTCGATGATCTGGGGATTCAACAGATCATCCTACCTAACAAGGATAATTTCTGGATTCGCTCCTATTGTACGAATGTCTTTCAAAAGCTCAGGGACTATGATCAAAATGACGATTCAGAACTGTTGAAGACGGTGATTCATTATGTCAAGAATGGACTGTCGGTTGCAAAAACTGCGGAATATATGGGACTGCACCAGAATTCTGTCAGATATCGAATTTCCAGGGCATGTGAAATATTAGGGCTGGAAAGCCGGCCAGCGGAATTTCAAGAAGCCATAGTCCTTGCCGTTCTTTTCAATTTGTCGGATGAGATTGCCTGATTTGGATTTGTGATATTAATCTTTAGATTGTCCCGGCAGATAGCATCCGTGCATTTGAGTAGCTGGCTGGTGTGATAAAACTACAAAGAAAAGGAGAAAACCTTGTAAAAATTACATAGAAGACGGAATCAAGTCAAATTATACTTAGCTCAACAAGGCAAAGAGGCTTTTTCGAAGTCTCCTTGCCTTTTCTTTTTTAAAACAGGAAAGAGAGGTCTGAGCTTATGTTTGTAAAAGATGGAGTGAGTACTCTGCACCGTGTATTATTATCGCCACCGGATTATCTGGAGGCAGCACCGATCAATGAGATAGCGGTGAAATGGAAGGATACGGTTCTTGACAAGAAACGGATGGCCAGAGAATTCCAGTGTGTAGTGGATGCTTATCATAAAGCTGGTATTCAAACCGAATTCTTGGAAGCGGATAAAGATAGACCGAATTCAGTTTTTGCAAGAGATTTTGGCGGATGTGTTCGCGAAGGATATATTCTGGGCAGATTTAAGCTGGACCTCAGAAGAAAGGAACATGAGGATTATAAGAAGAAAATGGAGGATCTCGGGGTGCCCTGTATTGCCGAGATCAAGGATGGAATCTTTGAAGGCGGCGATTTTGTATTTTTAAGGGAAAATCTTATCGCACTTGGTATGGCAGACAGAACAAATGCAAAGGGAGCAGAAGAAGTGAAGGAAGCCTTAGAAAAATATGGCTATAAGGTGGTTCTGGTTCCGCTGAAGAAAGAATATCTTCATATGGATATGTGCTTTAATCTCGTGGATGAACATCTGGCAGTTGCCTATTATGAGGGACTTCCGGAGGACTTTCAAGGACTGCTGACGAAACTTGATATTGATGTGATCCATGTTCCGGAAGAGGCCATTTATCTTCATGGATGCAATCTCGAGGCACTCGGAGATCATAGAGTACTATCACTTGCGAGGAATCGTGAAGTGAATGAAGCTATGGCAAAGCATGGCATGGATGTGATCGAACTTCCGGTGACGGAGATCCTGAAGGCTGGCGGCGGTCCGCATTGTATGACTTTTCCAATTGAGAGAGGCTGAAAGTTAGGAGGTAATACATGAGTTATTTTCTTCTGGATGAATTTAAACAATCGATGCCCTACCAACCGGGTGAGATGCCGAAGGACAGAGAGTATTTGAAACTGAATGCCAATGAGTCTTCTTATCCTCCCTCTCCGAAGGTCTTGGATGCAATGACAATTGCAGCAGTAAACAGTGTGACGCATTATTGTGATCCGCACTATATTTCTCTTCGCTCAGCGATCGGGAGTATTTATGATCTGGATTATCGGAATGTATTTGTCGGAAATGGAGCGGATGAGGTTTTAAGTTTTGCTCTGATGAGTTTCTTCCGACGTGGGATGAAGGTGTGTTTTCCGGATATCACCTATGATTTTTATCGCACTTATGCAGTGACCTATGGTCTGGATTATAAGCAGTTTCCACTTCGGGAGGACTACACGATCGACGTTGATGATTATATCGATACAGACCGTGATGTCATACTGGCCAATCCCAATAATCCGACCGGTCAGGCTTTGTCTGTAAATGAGATCGAGAGAATCGTAGCAGCCAACTCCAGGAGAATGGTTCTTGTGGATGAAGCTTATGTCGATTATGGAATGGAATCGTGTGTTCCACTCATCCAGAAGTATTCCAATTTGATTATTGTACAGACCTTCTCCAAGTCCAGGAATATGCCTGGAGCAAGAATCGGCTTTGCACTTGCCCAACCGGGTCTTATTGACGATATGGAAAGAGTGAAATTTTCCTTCAATCCTTTTAATATCAGTACTCTTGCAATTGCCGGTGGAAGGGCAGCAGCATTGGATCAGGAATATACTGCGCTTTGCGTCGGCAAGGTGAAATATACGAGAGAGTGGTTTGAAGATGAGCTGGAAAAGCTTGGATTTCATGTCTATCGGACGGAGACGAATTTTGTCTTTTTCCAGCCCAAGGGAATCCGTGCTGCAGACCTTACAGCAAAATTGAAAGCAAAGGGGATCCTGGTAAGGTATTATAACGAGCCGAGATTGAATACTTTTGTAAGGATCACGATTGGTACGGAAATCGAGATGGAACATGTTCTTGTTGCAATCAGACAGATCATCGGCGTTTCGGATGCAGCGTGAGGGAAGGGCCATGAACGATTTAAAGGAAACTTCGAGAATCTTGAATCTGACGAAAGATTTGGTTCGGATCAAGAGCATTAATGGAACCGATGGCGAAAAGGAGATCGGGCTTTTCTTAGAGAAACGTCTTAGAGAGATTCCTTATTTTAAGGAACATCCGGATCAGGTGATCAGTAAGGTGATCGATCAGGATCCACTGTCGAGACGGTCTGTATTTGCCTTGCTGAGAGGAAAGGGAGAATCCGGGAAGACGGTTATCCTTCATGGTCATACCGATACCGTCGGTTTGTCAGGCTATGGAAAATTATCAGATCTGGCTTGTGATCCGGATCGATTGATGGCAGAAATGAAGCGGCTGGACGAGCTTTCTATGCTGGATCTTACGGAAGAAGTAAGAAGAGATCTTTATTCTGGAGAATATCTATTTGGACGGGGAAGCAGTGATATGAAGAGCGGGGATGCGGTTTTTATCGTCTTGCTCGAGGAATTGGCGAAGTCGGATGCATTCCATGGAAACCTGCTTTTGATGCTGAATCCGGTGGAGGAAAACCTCCATACTGGTGTGATCGATTCTATAGATCTTCTTTTGGAAATTCGGGACAAATACAAGTTGGATTATATTTTGGCAATCAATAATGATTTTACCTGCCCTTTGTCATCCGAAGATGATTTCTTGCATCTCTATACCGGGGTTGGTGGGAAGATTCTGCCTGCCTTCTATATCCATGGCAGAGAAACGCATGTAGGACAGTGCTTTGAAGGTATGGATGCATCTCACATAGCGGCAGAAATTTTGGAAAAGATTCAGTTGTCACGAGACTTCTGTGATACGACAGGAAGTGAGATCACTTGTCCGCCGTCTGTTCTGAAACTGAAGGATCTAAAGAAATGGTATAACGTTCAGACAGCAGGAGAGGCTTTTGTTTATTTCAATTATTATGTACATGAGGAGTCCATGGATTCCATTACGAAAAAGCTGTTGAAGGCTGCAGAAGCTGCTTACGATGCGGTGGAAGATCATCTGAATTCAGAAGCCAGGTGGTATTTGGAGAAGAAGGGGGAATCCTTTTCCAACATTCATTATCAAAGACGGATTATGACCTATGATGGATTATATCAATATGCCAAGGAAAGATGTAGCCGTAAGGATATTGACTCTGCACTACAAAAGATCTGTGAAGAGGAAAAGGATCGTGGTACAGATTTAAGAGAGATCCCGATTGCTATGATACGTTTCCTCATAGAAACGGCCGGGATAACGGAACCGGCGGTCGTCTTATATTATGCAGCGCCTTATTGTCCTCACAATACTTTGAAGGAAAGTGACGCGGAGTTATTGCAGCTTTTGAAGGAATCTGCAACGTCTGTTGAGAATCAATTCGGAGTGAAATACAAGATCCATCCCTATTACCCAAGTCTCTCGGATAGCAGTTACTTAAAAATTGATGATGACGATGCATCCATTGCTGCCTTGAAAATGAACTTTCCGGCGATGGATCAATTATATCCTTTGCCGATAGATCAGATCAAAAGGCTTAATATACCGGCAATCAATCTTGGAACTTACGGAAAGGATGCGCATAAATGGACCGAACGTGTCAATGTTCCTTTGACCATGCAGGTTCTTCCGGAATTGGTCAGACAAGTGCTGAATAGGGTCCTTTCCACGGATGGGCGAGGAATGTTATGAGAAATGTTCTTTACTATAATATTGATGGCAATTTGTCCTATGAGAAGGAACTTCTGGAAAAATGGGGTGTGCATGATTTGAATCTGTGTGAGATCAAAGATCCTGACAGGGAGAGGGGGCTGGCGGCTTCGATTCGTAATACAAATGCTGAAGGACTGGTTGTGGCTTATGATCATGTGACGAAAGAGATCATGGAGTCCTGTCCAACCCTTATGCTGATCAGTTTACAGAGTATCGGCTGTGACGCAATCGACATCGATGCAGCAAAACAATATGGTATTGCAGTGACCAATGTCCCGGGTTATTGTATGGAAGAAGTGGCAACACATACCATTGGTATGATCTTGGATCTGGCAAGAAGCATTACATTTTTGGACCGCACGGTTAGGGCAGGAAAATGGGATCCTATGCTGTCTTATCCTATGCACAGACTGTCGGGACAGTCTCTTGGGCTTGTATTTTTCGGGGAAATACCGAAACGAGTTGCACCGATTGCCAAGGCTTTGGGAATGCGGGTCCTGGTCTATGCGCCAACAAAAAGTGCAAATGAGCTGGGGCGATACGGCTGTGAGAAAGCAGAAACACTGGACCAGCTTTTACTTGAAAGTGACTTTGTCTCTTTACATTGTCCGCTGATCGAGGGTTTGACCTATCATCTGTTGGGAGAGCGTGAGTTCGCACTTATGAAAAAAGATGCATGTCTTATCAATACGGCCAGGGGTTCTGTCGTTGATGAAAAAGCCTTGTATGATGCTTTGGTACATAAAAAGATCCGTGCTGCTGCAGTGGATGTGATCGAAGATGAAATCAATGACCAAAGTATTCTTTTTGGCCTGGATAACTGCATTATGACACCGCACTCAGCCTTCCTGTCAGAAGATTCCTATTACGAAGCAAAAAGGCGCTGCCTGGAGCACTTGGTAGAAGGTCTGTCCGCGAACAAGCCGCCCTTGTTAACATTGCAGGAAGGTTAGAATTGCCGGAACAGAACCTGTTTTGACCGATATGAAATGCCTTTTGTTTTATTCCACCCCATCATCCGGAAGTGGTTCAACAACAGTCCGATAAACCTTCCGGAAGAAGGTCAGGGACAGGGTGAAGGAAACTCCTTCGGCAATCAGGAAACACCACCAGACATGGTTTACATTTCCGGTCAGGGAAAGAAGCCAGGCGGCAGGGATCAGGGCGACAAGCTGGCGTCCGAGGGATACCAGAAGAGAATAAAAGCTTTTGGAAAAGGCCTGGAAGATGGATCCCATGACAATGCCGCAGGCTGCGATCGGGAAATGCAGGGCAATGATTCGGAGGGCGATGATACCCATCCTTTTCATATCTGCAGACGCGTTGAAAAGGGACAGGAGCGTTCCCGGGATCAATTCGAAGGTCAAGGTTCCGCAAAGCATAACACAGACTGCCAGAATCAGGGCAAATTTCAGAGCCTTTTTGATCCGGCGCTTATGTCCGGCTCCGAGGTTGAAGGCCAGAACAGGGATCAGACCGTTATTCAATCCGAAAACCGGCATGAAGAAGAAACTTTGCAGCTTGAAATAGACTCCGAAGACGGCGGTTGCTGTAGAGGAAAAGGCAATCAGGATCAGATCCATGAGATAGGTCATGACGGATCCGATGCTCATCATGAGGATCGAAGGGATGCCGACATAGTAGATCCGGCGGATGATCGAAAAATCGGGCTGAAAGATCGAATGGAGCGACAGATGGATTTCATGGTTTAAGCGGAGGTTCAAGGTAAGTCCGACCATGGAGGCGATGATCTGTCCGATGACGGTAGCGTAAGCTGCACCGGCAACGCCGAGTTTAGGAAAACCGACCAAACCGAAGATCATGATCGGATCCATGATGATATTGATAATGGCACCGGTCAACTGGGAAACCATGCTAAAGAGGGTCTGTCCGGTCGATTGCAGCAGACGCTCAAAAGTGATCTGGAGGAAGGAACCGAAGGACAAAGTCATGACGATGCCGAGATAGGCATCTCCATATTGAATAATGCTGGTATCACCGGTCTGACTGCGGATAAAGGAATTGGTGATCGTCAGGCCGAGAATAGCAAAGACCACATAACTTAACAGTGCGAGGAGAACAGCCGTATTGGCAGCCTTATCCGATCGCTTAAACTCTCTGGCGCCTAGAGCCTTGGACAGGAGAGCATTGACACCGACACCGGTTCCTGCAGCGACCGCGATCATCAGATTCTGCAAAGGGAAAGCCAGGGTGACGGCTGTCAGAGCATCTTCACTGATCTGTGCAACGAAAATCGAATCTACTATATTGTAAAGAGCCTGCACCAGCATGGAGATCATCATAGGAACAGACATATTCACGATCAGCTTCTGAATCGGCATAATGCCCATTTTATTTTCTTTGACGGCTGAATTTTCTTTCTGTGTATCTCCCATGTGCTTTCAGGCTTCCTTTCTATCTGTTGAAAACGGCAACTATGTAATTCTAGATGCTTTTCAATGAATCGTCAACAGAGGGATGCCTTTTGGATCTTATGAGGTGACTTTTGATGGAATTTATGTAAAGATAGAAAAGTAGAATCAATCATAAGGGTTGGGGAGAAAAATGGATAGACAAGTAGATAGAAAAATAGATGGCATTTCTGCTTTTCAACTGAAATTATTAGCTCTCATTACGATGGCATTGGATCATATCGGTGCGGTTATTCTGGAACACAGTCCATATCTTACAGATTTCACCCGTTTTGCATCTCCTGGGAATTCTACTGTCGGGAAAGTCGATGTCTTATGTCGAGGCATCGGCAGGCTGGCTTTCCCCTTATTTTGCTTTCTTTTAGTAGAAGGGTTTCATTATACGAAGAATCGGATGAAATATGCCATACGGCTTTTGATTTTCGCCCTGGTTTCCGAGATCCCTTTTGATATGGCTTTTAATGGCAAATATCTCGAATGGGGTTATAATAATGTCGGTTTCACCCTGCTTTTGGGCTTTCTTTCCATATGGATCTTGGATATGGTAGAAGAGAAAGCTCGTAGGAAATATGGGGATGATCGAAGGATATATGCCTGGTTTGCTTGTGCGATCGTACTGGTTCTCCTCATGGACTATGTCTTAGAGAAGAATCTGGTTCGAAGCGATTATGGAGTTGCCGGTGTTCTCGCTATCCTGATTTTATATCTCATGCCGGGTCAGAAGATGTTGGGGTATCTATTTTCTGTGCTCTGGCTTGGCTTGACCTGTGGGATGCTGGAATTTGTGGCTCTTATCAATCTGATTCCCCTCTATTTCTATCATGGTCGGCAAGGAAGGAAGATGAAATACTTGTTCTACATTTTCTATCCGGCTCATCTTTTGATTCTTGCCGGGATCGGACATGGCTTGGGCTGGGTCCAATGGTGAATGGCCTGAATTTCTAAAATGTGCTTGTTCCTACGGCCGCATGAGGGCGAAATCGTAATTTTACAACTTGACTTGTATTAGGATCAATAGCAAAAGTTAGTGACACGTTACAGCTGAGCTGGAATCCGAGTGAGAATAAAGGAGATCGAAATGACAGAAAAAGCAATGGCAAATCATGTAATGACAGATCATACAATAGAAAATGTTTCCATATCAAGTGCAGGAAGTGTAGAACACAACGCTTCAGAAATCTTAGCCAGAAGCCGGGAAATCAGAAATGACCCGGCAATTCATTATAATTGTGCCCAGGGTGTTTTCATTCCTTTTGCTGAGAAGAAGGGGATGCCTTTTGATGCAGCAAAAGCAATGACTGCCAATTTCGGTGGAGGTATGCGGGTCGGGGCGACCTGCGGCGCAATCACCGGCGGCCTTATGGCCTTGGGTCTTTATGGCGCAGATGATCCGAGAGATGCGGCTGAATTTGTCCGCCGCATGAGGGAAAAGCATGGGAACCGGATCGATTGCAGAGACCTCCTTCGAGAGGAGGTCCATTCGCCGGCCGAGAAGAAACCGCATTGCGACAATATGGTCTATGAAGCGGTCGAAATCGTTGAAGACATGTTAAAAGAGAGAAATCTTAAGGCCTGACAGGCGGAAAGGAGAAACACTTGAAGATCATTTTGCCTCAGGCTTTTCTGAATCGGATGCAGGGCATGCTTGGCGAAGACTTTGATGCATTCCTCTTGTCTTATGACAAGCCGCGCCATCCGGCCCTTCGGGTCAATCCCTTGAAGATCAGGCTAGAGGAATTTCAAGCTCTGGTTCCCTATCATCTTCGCCCCGTTCCCTGGGCACGCCCCAATGGTTTCTATTACGATCCCGAAGCACGACCGGGCAAAAGCCCCTACCATGAAGCCGGTTTATATTATATCCAGGAGCCGAGCGCTATGGCTGTTGCAGCCCTTTCCGGCGTTCGGCCGGGGGAACGGGTCCTGGATCTCTGCGCGGCGCCGGGCGGGAAGTCTACCCAGCTGGCTGGGATGATGGGCGGAAAGGGACTTCTTATCTCCAATGAGATCCATCCGGAGAGAGCAAGGATTCTGTCTAGAAATATAGAGCGTCTCGGCATACGGAATGCCATCGTTACCAATGAAGCTCCGGAAGATCTGGCAAGGCATTTCCCGGCCTTTTTTGACCGGATCATTGTGGATGCCCCTTGCTCCGGTGAAGGAATGTTTCGAAAGGAAGAAGAGGCGATCCCGAACTGGAGCCCGGAGAATGTCGACCTGTGTGCCAGGCGTCAGGCCGGGATCCTGATAGAGGCAGACCGGATGCTTCGACCTGGAGGATACCTGGTCTATTCGACCTGTACCTTTGCGCCTTCTGAGAATGAGGGAAATATAAAGCGTTTCCTTGATGAAAGGAAGGATTATGAAGAGGTAAACCTGCCGGAGAAATTAGGCCGAGACATGGAAGCATATGGTTTTGCTGCCGGATCGGACGGGAAGAGTATTCGACTCTGGCCGCATAGGCTGGATGGGGAAGGACACTTCCTTGCAATTCTAAGAAAAAAGGGCTCGGATTTTATAGATGCAGGAAGGACTGACCCTGTTTTAGAGGAAGAAAAGTTCAGAAAGAATAAAAAGAATAAGAACAAGAAAAATCGAAACTGGAAATCTTTTGGCCTCTTCGATCCGGAGGCCGGCAGGCTATGGAAAGAATTTTCTGAGGATGCCCTATGTTTCGAAGAGGAGGGACAGCTTCGACAATTCGGACAGGATCTCTATCTCTTGCCGGAGAATGTAAATCTGGATTCGATTAAGGTGATTCGGGCCGGTTTGCATTTGGGCACAGTGAAGAAAAATCGTTTTGAACCGGATCATGCCTTGGCTCTGGCTTTGAATCAAAAGGAATTGCGGCATTGTCTGAATCTCAAAGCGGATTCCGAGGAGGTTTTCGCCTATCTCCGGGGAGAGAGCATCCCTTGTCAGGGGAAGGGATGGATGGCAGTTCTGGTGGATGGATATCCTTTGGGCTGGGGCAAGGCTTCCGGCGGGATCTTGAAGAATCATTATCCGAAGGGGCTCAGACTATCGTTATACAAGTGATAAGTGAAAGTTTTATAAATTTTATTCTGAAATGATGTCCGGATGAGAGAAAAATGGTATAGTGACATCAGAAATTAATTGATGTCTGAAAGGAGACATGACTATGAAGAAGTATCAGTGTGAACCCTGTGGCTATATTTATGATCCTGAGGTTGGTGATCCGGATAATGGCATTGCTCCCGGAACAGCCTTTGAAGATCTTCCGGACGATTGGGTTTGCCCGGTTTGCGGCGTAGGCAAGGATATGTTCGTTCCGGTTGAGGAGTAAGATAAGATAAAAAAGGACTGGCGGCTGCCAGTCCTTTTTTTATGAGATTTATTTGATGATTACAGCTGTATACCGGAAAAAGGTGCCAGCCTTTTTCTTAATATTGGTCCAATCAAGGAAACAATGACAATTTTTACAAGGTCAATTGCAATAAATGGAATAACACCGGTCGCTAGCGCTTGTGCAAAGGTCAGATGCATGGAGTAAGCCAGCCAGGCGGTGCCAAAGACATAGAGAACCCAGGTTGCAATTTCCATGATCAGAATGGAGAGAATTCGCTTCTGCCAGTGCTTTCGCAGGAAAAGTCCTGTGATCAGGATCATAGGAAGAAAACCGAGAATATAGCCGCCGGTTGGTCCGAGAAGCTTCGCCGGTCCACTTCCAAATCCGGAAAAGACCGGAAGACCGATCAGGCCAATCAAGAGATAGAGAAAATAAGCAACCACGCCGCTTTTCCATTCCAAGACATACATGGTAAGCAGTAATGCAAAGTTACCAAGAGAAATCGGAACCGGTCCGATGGGGATGGAAAGGGGGCCAAGGATACAGATCACTGCAGTCATTAGAGCAGTTGTCGTCATTTTGCGAATCTTAAGATTCTGACGATCACCCTTGGCAAGTGAATCGGATACATTAGAATTTATTGTTGACATAAATAATCCTCCCTGGGCACATATTGTCACCCTGTATTCAATAAAACTAGCTCACAAACAAGCAATATTTTATAGAATGAGGATCATATTGTCAACTAAGTATTTTCCAGGCCTTCCTTCCAGGCTGCTGTGAGTCTTGGTAAGGTCCAGGCAGCATTGGCCGGGCTGGTGGAAGGAAGGCAGAGTGCACTTCTTCCAGTGACAGGTTCGATATATTTCCGATATAATTTATCAGCTGTCTTTCCATTGGTAATGATGAGTTGAATCCGGCAGGTTTGCAGAATAGGACCAAGGTCATTTGGCTTCACATTTTTAATGCTTGCATCGGAGGATCCGGTGATCGTGCAGGATTTTATGACATCCCACAAGGCCAGGCCATTTCGAAGAAGGAATTCTTTTTTCTCTGGAATCGTTATGGGCAGAGTCTCTCCGTAGATCGAAGACAGAACCTTCCAGAAGCGGTTTTGGGGATGTCCGTAAAAGAAGGCTGTTTCTCTGGACTTGACGGAGGGAAAGGAACCAAGGATCAAGATATGAGAGTTTTGGTCATAGACCGGCTGGATTGGATGGAGAAGAGTTTGTTCTTGCATATTTTTACCTATGTCATTTACGATATTCCGTACTGGGCCAGGTCAACCCGACCATCTGTGACTTCAATTCCATCTGCTTCCAGGAGTTTCTTTTGCACATCTTGGCCGCCGAAGGCGAAGTGGCTGGCGAGTTCTCCTTTCGAGTTTACAACCCGGTAACATGGAATATGGTCCGGATCCGGATTTTTATGGAGGGCATTCCCGACCGCTCTGGACATACGAGGGTTTCCGGCCATCTCTGCCACCTGGGCATAAGTTGCGACTTTTCCACGTGGGATTTTCTTTACAGCCTCATAGATCCGTCGGGTGGGTGTGTTGCAAAGCATCTCATAACTCTCCCGGATCAAACGCATTACCTGCTCCATAGCGATGCTGCCATCCAGGCGTACGGTGATCCAGTGTTCCTTATTCATGTGATAGGCAGGCGCAAATCCTTCGCTTTTCTCAAGGATATGGATGAAGTCGGGCTCTGCTTTGACATTCATAATGGGAATCAGATTCGAAGAGCATAGGCCGATCTGATCCCCACGAACCTGCATGAAAACAGCAAACCATTTCCCGGACAAAGGCTCCTTAGCAGTGACATAGTCCGGATATTTCTGCCAGGGATGTTCTATGATGGCATGGTATTGGCTCTCTATCTGCTTTAGGATCAAGGATCGCATGAAAGGGTCCCTCTTCTGGGGGTGGTCTATATTTGTCATGGGGATGCTCCTTTTGAATCTTTATGATCTATTACAAAGATAGACCAGGGAATCGTCATACGCAAGGGCTTCAAAGTGATATCTTTCTCCTGAATTTGTACTATAATAAAAAGTACTGGTGATAAAATCAAAGCGTTGATGATTGGGGGTATTTATGACTTACGAAGAAGTATTGAAAAATGCCAGGACCTGCAGTGGACCTTCCTGCAAGGCATGTCCTGTTTGTAATGGCAGGGCCTGTGGAAATCAGATGCCGGGTCCTGGGGCTAAGGGTTCCGGCGATGTTGCAATCAGAAATTATGAGGCCTGGCAGAAGATCCGGATCAACATGAATACGATCTGCGAAAATCGAGAAGTGGATACGACCTTTGATTTCTTTGGTAAGAAACTTGCTTTGCCGATCATGGCCGGACCGGTTGGTGCAGTTCAGCTGCATTACGGGGATAAATATGACGATGTCGCTTATAATGACATCCTGGTTCCGGCGGCTGCTGATGAGGGCATTCTGGCCTTTACCGGTGATGGAACGAATCCAAAGGTCGTAGAAGCTGCCAGCGCTTCGATCAAAGCGAATGGGGGTATGGGGATCCCGACCATTAAGCCTTGGGATCCGAATACTTTGGAAGAGAAATTTGCTCTTGCAAAAGAGGCAGACCCTCTGGCTATTGCGATGGATGTCGATGCAGCCGGTCTTCCTTTTCTGCAGGGACTAACACCGCCGGCCGGTTCTAAGACCGTAGCTGAATTGAAAGAAGTGATCCGCATGGCAGAAAAGCCCTTTATTATTAAGGGAATCATGACCGTTCGTGGTGCGCTTGCTGCAAAGGAAGCCGGTGCCAGCGCAATTGTTGTTTCCAATCATGGCGGTCGTGTACAGGATCAGACCCCTTCCACAGCTGAAGTGCTCGAATCCATCAAGGATGCGGTCGGGGATTCCATGATGGTTCTGGTAGATGGCGGTATTCGAACCGGTGTGGATGTCTTCAAGGCACTGGCTCTAGGTGCAGATGCCGTTTTAATTGCCCGGCCCTTTGTGACTGCCGTTTATGGCGGTGGAGCGGAAGGTGTTCGGCTTCTGACGGAAAAGCTGAAGAATGAGCTGGTTTCCACGATGAAAATGTGTGGCGTACACAGCCTGTCGGAGATCAATCGTGACTGTCTCTTTATGCCGACAAGTCACTATGTAATGTTTTGATCCCGGATTTATCCGGAAATGAAATTTTAATAATACTTTTTTGGGAGAAAAATAGGGCGTGTGATTTACACGCCCTGTTTTTCTCCTATTTTACTCCACCACTATGTTCACCGGTTTTACTCCGCCTCTATGATCACCGGTTCTCCATCCAGGGAGATTTCTCCATAATCGATTTCGACAGACTGGCCATTGGCTAAATTATTGTAGATCCCGTTTGCCAGATGGAGATCAGAAAAACGGTCTCCGACGTGAGCCAATGCAGGCTGACCCTTGGTGCTGAAGAATCCGATCAGGCGACGGCCGGGTTTTCCATTGATGGTTTTGGCATTTTCCTGATGGACAGCGACAAGCAGGTCCTTGGAAAGGATCTCAACATGGAAGCTTGCGTCTGTCAGAATGGGATTCTTCTTGAAAGCAGAAAGATGCAGCATCAGATCCTGGAGTTTTCTTAAATCTTCTTCGGCTTTCGTTTGATCGGAAGCTTTTTCTTCCAAAGTGTTATTGATCTTTCGGCAATCATCTTTGGGATCGGATCCCCATGGGATGAGATCCTTATCGAAGAGGGTCGGTGTGTGGTCGATCCCGGCTTCCTGCCCGTTATAGATCAGAGTCGTGCCTTTCAGGAAGTAAGTAAATGCAGTCCAATTTCGAAGCATCTTCGGATCGCGAAGAAGGAAAGCAGCCCGAAGTCGGTCGTGATTTTCCAGGAAACGTAGCTTGCAATAATTATCCGGATAAATATTCTCCTGGAGATTCAGGCGATCGACATAATCCGCCAGGCTGTTTTTTCCACTGAGGAAACCATCCAGGAGCCAGTAACTGTCATATTCATAGCAGAGATCAAAAGCCTGGTAGAGTTCGGAATCGGAAGCACAATAGACTCCTCTGGACCGGTTGAACTCGATGAAATTCGGTTCGACGGATTCCGCCAGCCAGATGGCACCGGGGTGTACTTTTGAAACGGCCTGTCTGGCTTTTTTCCAAAATTCGACCGGAACCATGGGCGCCACATCACAGCGGAAACCGTCTACATGATAATCGCCTGCCCACATTTTTAAGGTTTCGATCTGGTAATCCCAGAGATCCGGATTGGAGTAATCCAGATCAATGACATCCCACCAGTCGCCGACTTTGTTTCCGAAATCACCGTTTTCCTTGTGATAAAACCAGTCCGGATGTTCCTTGGAAAGCCTGCTGTCCCGGGAGGTATGATTGTATACGACATCAATAATGACTTTCATTCCCTTTTCATGAATGGCATCGACCAAACGGCGGAAGTCTTCTTTGGTTCCGAACTCCGGATTCACATCACGATAATCGGAGATGGAATAGGGAGAACCCAGACTTCCTTTTCGGTTTACCTTTCCAATCGGATGGATGGGCATAAGCCATACAATATCCGTTCCGAGAGACTTGATATGAGAGAGATCCTTCCGGACGCCGTCGAAGGTGCCCTCCTTACTGTAATTTCGAATGAATACGGAATAGAGGATCTGATTTCGGAGAGATTTTGGTGTATCAATAGCCATAACAAGGCTCCTTTCTGCTAGAAATTCAAATCGGATATGCTACAATGATGATACCACAAGACGATTTCGAACCAAAGAGAAATCATGAGACGAAGACCCTTTCGAGGCTTTCGACTGGTCGGAATCGATGAACCCCAAATCATTTACTGAAGTATGGAAACGAAAATTTAGTCTTGGAAACAGAAAAGTTCGAGGATAGTGAGCATGCGTGTAACCGATCATATTATGGAACTGGACAAGAAGGATCCCGGAGAGCGGGGGACCATTCGTAAGGATTTTGGGCGGCTGGCTTTTGTCCTCTTAGGAGCCCTCTTAATGGCCTTCAATATACGCACCTTTGTCCGGGCGGGAAATCTATACCCCGGCGGAGCAACCGGCCTGTCACTTTTAATTATCCGCCTTTTGAAGAAATTTGCCGGGATCAGCCTTCCTTATGCTCCGGTCAATATTATCTTAAACGCAATTCCGGTCTATATCGGTTTCCGTTTCATCGGAAAAAAGTTCACGGGCTTCTCTCTGGTCATGATCGTGGCGAACTCTCTTCTGGTGGATCTGATCCCGGCCCATGCCATCACCTATGATCCTCTTTTGATTGCCATTTTCGGCGGTATGATCAATGGCCTGGCCATCAGCTTGTGTCTGATGGTCGGGGCGACCAGCGGAGGAACCGATTTCATCTCGATCTATATTTCGAAGAAAACCGGAAAAGATGCTTTCAATATCATCCTTGGCATGAATGTCTGTATTCTGGCGATTGCCGGATTGAATTTCGGATGGGACAAGGCCCTGTATTCGATCGTTTTCCAGTATTTCTCCACCCAGGTTTTGCATCTTCTCTATCGGAACTATCAGAAGGTCACCATGTTCATCGTCACGGATTCTCCGGATGAGGTCAGTAAGATGATCTATGAGGTCTGCCGGCATGGTTCGACCAGGATCGAAGGAAAGGGCGGTTACAAGGGCAGCGACCGGACGGTGGTTTATTCCGTCATCGATGCACCGGAAAGTAACCGGGTCATCCAGGAGATCTATAAGATCGACCCCCATGCCTTTGTAAATTCGGTTCAGACGAAAGAACTGCGCGGAAACTTCTATTATAAGCAGATGGATTAGTCGAAACAGATGGATCAGAGGTCCAGCACCAGGATCCGGTCGATTTTCGGATTCCACCGGCTCCGGTAGGCATAGGCTGCGGATTCAAAGCACAGGTAGAGTTTCCCCTGGTCGGCTGTGATCTGCTCCAGCATGGGCGGCAGGGTATAGCTTCGGTCCGGGACGCTGGACAGACGGATATAGTCCATGAAAGTTCCATAATTTTCAAATTCCATGAGACGGCTGTCGACCGGTCCGAATGACTGGGAGAGAGCCGTTACTTTATTATTGACCGTAAATCCCTGGATACCTCCATTGATCAGTGTGATGCCGGAGGGAACAATGATCTTCTTGTTCAATTTCAAGACCTTTGAGACATCATTGGAATCGGAACGGATGTCGCCGGACATTTCATCAATGGCAAAGGTCTGGACAGTCGATACACTGTCGCCTCCGGCCTTGAAATTTCCAATATAAAGCTTGCCGTCATGATAGTCAAGGAAGGAAGTCCGTTTCATGGAATAGATGGGCATGGAGTAGCGGAAAGCGATGGGCTCCGCCTTGTCATTCAGGGAATATTTTTCCAGCTGATCCATGGAAAAGGCGCTGACATAGGCTGTTTTCGTTTTCCTCATATAATCGCAGATCCAGATATTGCGGTGAATGGGATCGTAGGTGATGCCACCGACATGAGGCCTGTTTGGGAGAACGATCGTTTTCACATAGGTATGATAGGCCTTATTTAAAACATAGACCACGCTGTTATGCTTTCCGGAGCCGCAATAAGCCGAGATCAGAAGGTATTCGCCTGCCGGCGTGACACCCTGGGGCGTCATGGAAGTGCAGATGTCCGGATTCTTATTGTTCGAAAGCGTTTCCGTCGTCTTCAGGCCCGGAATGACATAGCTGGAACGAAGAATATGTTTCAGCATGACTTCGTCCGTAAAACCATAATTTCGCAGGATCTTCTTAATCTGCTCATCGCTGTAAAGGGGATCGGTACTGGTGGAATCCTCGTCTGTCACCGGTTCGTGATATTTGGGATAGACATAGGCAAAATAGTATTCCAAGCCGAGGATCAGAAGGATAACGAGGAGGATGGATCCGAAGCGAAGCAGACGTTTGCGTCGGACCGCCGGAGGCGTTTTCCGCTTTCTGTTTTTCAGGATCACAGCCAAAAGCCGGACTTTCCTTCCTGCAAAGATCCAGAAACGGTAGGGCAGGGACAGGGCCAGACTGATGAAAAGCCAGCCGGTCAGATGGAACTTTAAAACCGGGAAATTACGAAAGAGCAGGACCTCGGCGGCGATGAAGACGGCCGACAGGACTGCATTTCCGATAAAGTAGACCGGAATCGAGGTCTTCTCTCCCCGGATGAAATAGAGACCAATCTGTAGAAGAGCCAGGAAAAAGACTACGAGGACCAGGATCTCCAGGGCAAGAAGGACAAGTAAGATCCGATTGATATCCCTGTCATCCATAAGATCGGACAGTTTCAGCGCAGCCTTATCTCCGCTTAAACGAAGCAGGGTCTTTCGAAGATCCCCTGCGCTGGTGAAAATTTCCTTAGGGCCGAAGGCACCGTCCGAGATTTCGTCCAGAGCCTTGTCTGCAACAGGCAGGTTGACGCCGGTGTTCTTGTAGATCAGTTTGGATATACTTCCGGTCAATTCCGTGGCATCCTGGAAGACACCGCCGTAAGCTGCAATGACGGGAGAGATGATCCAGGGACGAAGAAAAAGAAGCAGGGATAAAATGATCAGCAGGACCGGCAAGATGTGCTGCTGGAACAAATGCCGGATCTTTTTGGAAAATTTGTTTGTAGTAAATCGATTCAGTTTCATGAAATATATACTCGATAAATTTTAGGATACGAGAGATATTTTATCATGAAAGGCAAGTTCATAAAACAGAGAAGTTCCATTTCGCTGATAAGGGCAAAGGGTAATTTTGACACGGTAAACATTCAAATGATAAGATACGAAAAGAAGATACGAAGTAAAGAGAGGTTCCATGAAATGTTTAATATTGTCTTACTCGAACCGGAGATTCCGGCAAATACAGGAAATATAGGGCGTACCTGCGTAGCAACCGACTGCCGCCTGCATCTGATTCGGCCGTTTGGATTCATTATCAATGATAAGATGCTGAAACGGTCCGGCCTGGATTATTGGCCAAGGCTGGATGTCAGTTACTACGATGACTGGGATGATTTCCTTACGAAAAATCCCGGAGCTGATCTATATTTCGCAACGACAAAAGGCCGTCATGTATATTCCGATGTGAAGTATCCGGAAGGAGCCTATATCGTATTCGGGAGAGAAAGCGGAGGGATCCCGGAGGAGATTTTGATGCAGCATCCCAAAAGGTGTGTGCGGATCCCCATGGCCGGCGAAGAGCGATCTTTGAATCTGTCCAACTCAGTTGCCATTGTGCTTTATGAAGCCCTGCGCCAGCATGACTTTTCGGGGCTTACCATGAAGGGGCAGCTTCATAACCATAAGTGGAAGCCGGAAGATATGTAGATCGTTGGAATGGACGATCTCTTATCTATCGTTCGGAGTTTCCATCTCATTCGGCCGCCGGTTTACAATTTTTACAAAAACTTTACAAACAACCGATAATAGACTTCACATTCATTTTTTAAGATAACACCTGTAAGCGTAAGAAACTTACAGGTGTTTTTCGTTTGAATTACGAGGAGGAAAGAAATGAAAACATGTAGTTTCAAGTCTGTTGGCAAACGTTCTGCAGTGATCGGATTGACCGCACTTATGGCAGCATCACTTCTGGCAGGATGCGGAAGTTCAAAAACTGCTGATACGAATAAAAGCAGCTCGGACACCGGTTCGGCTGCGAAGACAGAAGCCAAGAACTTATCCGGTAATGTCTCCACCAACGGTTCCACTTCTATGGAAGAAGTCATCGGAGCCCTGTCTGAGTCCTTCATGCAGGAATATCCCAATGTCAAGGTCACCTATGATGCGACCGGCTCCGGTTCCGGCATTGAGGCCGTTTCCAACGGATCTTGCGATATCGGCCTGGCTTCCAGAGATCTGAAGGACGAGGAGAAGTCCAAGGGACTGGAGCAGACGACCATTGCTCTGGACGGTATCGCAATCATCGTAAATAAGGATAATCCGATGAAGGATATCTCCCTGGATCAGATTGCGCAGATCTATACCGGTCAGGCAACGGACTGGTCAAAGGTTGGCGGCGAAGCCGGTGAGATCGCAGCAATCGGCCGTGAAGCAGGCTCAGGTACCAGAGATGGTTTTGAGACTGTAACCCAGACTGCCGACAAGTGCAAGTATTCTCAGGAACTGACTTCAACCGGTGCAGTCATTGAAGCTGTTAAGAATAGCAAGAGTGCTATTGGTTATGCCTCCTACTCTGCTGTTGAGAACAACAAGGATGTCAAGGTTCTGACCGTTGGCGGTGTGGAATGTAATGAGAAGAACATCAAGGACGGAAGCTACAAGGTACAGCGTGATTTCAACCTGATCACAAAGAAAGACACCAAGCTTTCCGATACCGCTCAGGCTTTCTTCGATTTCGCAAAGTCCAAGGACGTAGAAAAGCTAATCACTAAGGCTGGTGCTGTTCCGACTGCAAAGTAAGAAAGAGACATATGGCTTCGAGATGGACGGGTGAAATGTAGACCATTTCCTCGTCTATTTCTATAAGGAAGCTTCCGCTGGCGGAAACTCGAAAGGAATGAAGCCAGGCGAAATCTTTCATAAGTAAAATAAGTAAAAAGAAGTAAAAAGAATGGAAGAACTATGACAAGGAAAGACAAGCAAAAAATATTGGAGAGGATTCCCCAGATCATTTTCCTGATTTGCGGACTCTGTGCCGTCACATTTGTTTTGGCGATCTCCGTATATCTGATTATATCCGGAATTCCGGCCATTCATGAGATTGGTCTGGTCAAATTCCTTTTTGGCAGGGTCTGGAAGTCCACCGCCAAGGTCAATCCCCAGTTCGGAATCCTACCCTTTATTCTGACCTCGGTTTATGGAACAGCCGGAGCTGTAATCATTGGTGTTCCGGTTGGACTTATGACGGCAATCTATCTGTCGAAGATTGCACCGAGCGGACCGGCCAAGGTCATTCAGACTGCAGTTCAGCTCCTTGCCGGTATCCCTTCCGTTGTCTATGGTTTGGTTGGCATGATTGTTCTGGTCCCTCTGATTCAGAAAGCATTCAAGCTGTCGTCCGGCGCAACCCTCCTTGCAGCTATTATTGTACTGGCCATTATGATCTTACCCTCCATCATTAATGTGTCAGTGACAGCTTTGAATGCAGTTCCGAAGGAATATGAAGATGCCTCTCTGGCACTCGGCTCTACAGAAACAGAAACCTATATGAAGGTTTCCGTTCATGCCGCAAGAAGCGGTATTGCAGCATCCATTGTGATGGGTGTCGGTCGTGCCATCGGAGAGGCCATGGCCATCATCATGGTTTCCGGAAATGTTGCGAATATGCCGGGTCTCTTAAAATCCGTTCGATTCATGACAACCGCGATTGCATCGGAGATGTCCTATGCTTCCTATGGTTCCCTTCAGCGAAATGCACTGTTCTCTATCGGATTGGTCCTCTTCTTATTCATTATGCTGATTAATGCAATTTTAAATCTTCTGATCCGAGGTAAGGAGGATACAGAATGATCATTCGGGACATTCGGGATAGAAGATACAAGAGGCTTTTTCGAAATAGAGGAAGGATCTGAACATGACAAAAGTAGAAACAATCGATACAGGCAGCTGTATGAATTCCATTACCAGAGATTATGGGAAAAGGGTCCGCCGGAAAATCTGGAATCAGACCATTCGAGGACTTCTCTATCTGTGTTCCTTTATTACCGTGGCACTCCTGTTCTTTCTTTTGGGTTACATTTTTTATCGGGGCATACCGCATCTGACCTGGAAACTTCTGAAATCGCAGACCAGCTATCTCAAAGGCACGATTGGTATTCTTCCCAATATATTAAACACCATCTATATCATTGTCGTCGCCATGGTCATTG
>JAQXPG010000059.1 GCA_029100405.1 Lachnospiraceae bacterium
ACGGTCCAATCCCTTTCCTCTCTGGGCCAGGTCATGCTGGAGAAAAATGCCCGGCGGAATCAGGTCATGCAGACGGATTATGATCTCCTCTCCTATCTCTCAGGAAAAAGTCAGACCGTCGTAAAGTCTTCTGCCGGTGAGGCCGAGCTCACCATCTCCGGAGATATCCTGTCCGTTACTTCCACAACAAGCAGCCACTCCTCTGCCTCTGCAAAAAGGTGTGAAATCCATTCTGTTTCGGAAGCAAATAATAATGGTTCGATCACCGTTGGCCAGGGAAGTT
Source organism: Lachnospiraceae bacterium (assembly GCA_029100405.1). Lineage (GTDB taxonomy): Bacteria > Bacillota > Clostridia > Lachnospirales > Lachnospiraceae > Lachnocurva. Next base: position 284 of record JAQXPG010000059.1, read on the forward strand.
ATCAGGTGAAACTTACTTCGCCCGGCGTCATTTTAAACCAATATGTGATCTATCTGCCCGGTGCCAGGGATCTTATCACAGTGCCGCCTGTCATTTTCACAGGCCAGGGGTATCAGTTCATGGACTTCTCCGCTGTCAATCAGGGGATCCCGTCTGATCCGGATGCCAGGCGGTCCGAACATAAGGATTATTTCCGGGAAGTTGGCAATGAGATCCTGTCGCAGGCCGGTGCCACGAATGGGTCTGCCACGGACAAAGTTCGGGCAGTTCATGACTATATCTGCCGGAATTTCTCCTATGACGAGGACCTGGCAGCCTCTCCCACCCAGGAAAATTTCATCGACGATGACAAAGCTTCCTGGGAGAGCCGGCGGGGGATCTGTGAGAATTATGCCCGCTGGACGGCTGATATTCTAAATGCCATGGGCATTACGTGCCTGCAGGTGAATGGCATTGGTGTCAACAGTTCCCAGGACAATACACTCCACCGGGTCAACCATGCCTGGAATCTGGTTCAAATCGATGGCATCTACTATCCCCTGGATGTCACCTGGGACTGTGGGAATCGCTACAGCGCCGGAACGATCACCACGGGAAAGATGCGGGATACCTATTTCCTGTCCCCCGAGGCGATCAACCAGGATCATGTCTTTATCAAAGAAGCCAATGAATAAGCCAATGAATAAGTTACTTTCCTCTCGTCTGTACCTTAGCGATATCGATCGTGCTTAAGGTTCTCTGATCAATGGCAGTTTCCAGGGCGCGGGCCAGAGCATTTGCTGTATCGATAGCGGTAATGCAGTAGACACCGGTCTCGATTGCGGTTCGGCGGATCTTGAAACCGTCACGAGTCTTGTCGCCGTGTCCCTGGGTCGGGATATCAATGACAAGGTCGATCTTATGACCTAAGAGCAGATCCATCACGGTCGGCGATTCCTGATCCAGCTTGTTGACCCAGAGGGCATCGACCCCGTGCTCATTCAGATAACGGGCCGTGGACCGGGTCGCATAGATGGTATAACCAAGCTTCTTGAAGCGCTTTGCAACACCGACTGCTTCGGCTTTGTCCTGATCCTTGATGGTCATGATCATCTTCTTATATTTCGGCAAACGTACCCCGGCTCCGAGAAAGGCCTTATATAGCGCTTCTTCGAAATTCCCGGAGATTCCCAGGCACTCGCCGGTGGACTTCATTTCCGGTCCCATGGCGATCTCTGCATCCCGCAGTTTCTCGAAAGAGAAGACCGGCATCTTGATTGCAAAATAGTCCGCTTCCGGCTGGAGCCCCGGCTCGTAGCCAAGATCCTGAATGGTCTTTCCCAGCATGACCTGAACGGCCAGATCGACGATCGGAATGCCGGTCACCTTACTGATGTAAGGTACGGTACGGGAAGACCGCGGGTTGACCTCAATGACATAGACCTCTCCGTCCATCACTATGAACTGGATATTGATCATGCCCTTGACATGAAGCGCCTGAGCCAGAAGCTCGGTATCCCTGGCGATCTTCTTTTTAATGTCATCACCGATGGTCGGTGCCGGATAGACAGAGATCGAGTCGCCGGAATGAATACCGGTCCTTTCGATATGCTCCATAATACCGGGGATCAGGATATTCTCGCCGTCGCAAACCGCATCGACCTCGACTTCCTTTCCCTGCAGATATTTGTCGACCAGGATCGGATGATCCTGAGCGATCCGGTTAATGATGCCGATAAATTCTTCGATCTCATCGTCATTGAATGCGATCTGCATGCCCTGACCGCCCAGGACATAAGAAGGACGAACCAGGACCGGATAGCCGATCCGGTTAGCGACTTCTTTTGCTTCCTCTGCCGTATAGACGGTTCCGCCGGAAGCTCTGGGAATGCTGGTCTTCTGCAGGATCTCATCGAAGAGTTCCCGGTCTTCCGCCGCATCGACATCCTCTGCCTTAGTCCCGAGGATGGGTACACCCATCTTCAAGAGATCCTGGGTCAGCTTGATGGCAGTCTGTCCGCCAAACTGGACAACCGCCGCATCCGGCTTCTCGAAATCGACAACATTCTGCACGTCTTCTGCCGTCAGGGGTTCGAAGTAAAGCTTATCCGCTATGTCAAAGTCGGTTGAAACCGTCTCCGGATTATTATTGATAATAATGGTCTCATAACCTCTCCGGGCGAAGGCCCAGGTGGCGTGTACGCTGCAGAAATCGAACTCGATGCCCTGGCCGATCCGGATCGGGCCGGATCCCAAAACCAGGATCTTCTTTTTGTCATTGGTCTCAATGGCTTCGTTTTCCGAGCCGAAGACGGAATAATAATAAGGTGTTGTGGCCTCAAACTCAGCTGCACAGGTATCGACCATCTTGAAGCCGGCCAGAATGCCCCACTTCTTTCTCAGGTCATGGATCTCTTCTTCGCTTCTGCCGGAAAGTTCTCCGATGACCTTGTCCGGGAATTCCATCCGCTTGGCCTCTGAAAGAAGTTCCTCCGTCATGGGCTCGGATCCCAGGCGATACTCCATGCCGACCAGGATATCGATCTTATCAATAAACCAGAGGTCGATTTTGGTCAGGGCATGAATATGTTCCTTGGGAACATGGCGGCGCAGAGCTTCTGCGATGACCCAGATTCTCCGGTCATCGACGACACGAAGCTGGTCCTCCAGCTGATCCATGGAAAGCTTGGTGAAATCATAGCTTCGAAGACTGTCCACATGCTGCTCCAGAGACCGGATGGCCTTCATCAGGGCACCTTCGAAATTATTGGAGATACTCATGACTTCGCCGGTTGCCTTCATCTGGGTGGTCAGGGTCCTCTTCGCCGTGATGAATTTATCAAAAGGCAGACGGGGGATCTTCACCACGCAGTAGTCCAGCATGGGTTCGAAGCTGGCATAGGTCTTACCCGTGATGGCATTGGGGATCTCATCCAGCGTATAGCCCAGGGCGATCTTGGCGGAAACCTTGGCGATCGGGTAACCGGTCGCCTTGGATGCCAGAGCCGAAGAACGAGAAACTCTTGGATTGACTTCGATGACGCAGTATTCGAAAGAGTCCGGATTCAAGGCATATTGCACATTGCAGCCACCGGTGATACCCAGTTCTGTAATGATCCGAAGGGCCGAGGACCGGAGCATCTGATACTCCTTGTCGCCCAGGGTCTGGGAAGGAGCCACAACGATCGAGTCGCCGGTATGAACGCCGACCGGGTCTATATTTTCCATGTTGCAGACGGTGATGCAGTTGCCCCTGGAATCCCGCATGACTTCATACTCGATTTCCTTCCAGCCGGCGATGGAGCGCTCTACCAGAACTTCATGGACGCGGGACAAACGAAGACCGTTCTCTAAGATGGTGCGAAGCTCGGTCTCGTTGTGAGCGATGCCGCCGCCCGAACCGCCCAGGGTATAGGCCGGACGGAGCACGACCGGATAGCCGATGGTATTGGTGAAGCGAACGCCGTCTTCGATATTATGAACGACCTTGGAAGGAGCGACAGGCTCACCCAGCTTCTCCATGGTGTCCTTAAAGGCCTGACGGTCTTCCGCCCGGAAGATCGTGTCGCGGCTGGTTCCGATCAGGCGGACGCCCTGCTCTTTTAAGAAGCCGTTGTCCGAAAGTTCCATGCCGAGATTCAGTCCGGCCTGGCCGCCCAGGGTCGGAAGCACGGAATCGGGCTTTTCTTTCCGAATGATCTCTTCCAGAGTTTCCACGGTCAGAGGCTCGATATAAACCTCGTCTGCGATCTGTTTATCCGTCATGATGGTCGCCGGGTTGGAATTGACCAGGCAGACCTCAACTCCCTCTTCGTGGAGGGAACGGCAGGCCTGGGTGCCTGCGTAGTCGAATTCCGCCGCCTGACCGATGACGATGGGGCCGGATCCGATGACAAGGACTTTCTTGATACTGTAATCTCTAGGCATTCTTTTCTCCTCTCATCATCTTAATAAAGCGGTCGAAAAGGAAGCCGCTGTCCTGAGGTCCCGGGCAGGCTTCCGGATGGAACTGAACGGTATAGACCGGTTTCTTTTGATACCGTAATCCTTCATTGGTGCCGTCATTGACATTGCTGAAAGCAGGCAGTGCAATTTCCGGATCGATCGTCTTCGGATCGACGGCATAGCCGTGGTTCTGGGAAGAAATATAGACCCTGCCGGTCTCTTCATCTCTGACCGGATGGTTGCCTCCCCGGTGGCCGTACTTCATCTTATAGGTGTCGCCGCCGGTTGCAAGTGCCATGAGCTGATGGCCCAGGCAGATGGCAAAAATCGGGAGACCGCTGTCATAGAGTTTCTTCACGTTGGCAATGATATCGGTACAGGTCTTGGGATCTCCGGGGCCGTTCGATAACATGATGCCGTCCGGTTTGGAAGCTATAATCTCTTCTGCCGTCGTATGGGCCGGATAAACGGTCACCTGACAGCCGCGGGAGATCAGCTCTCTTGCAATATTTCTCTTGGCACCGAAATCCATCAGGGCAACCGATAAGCCTTTGCCCGGCCGATAGGGTTCGCCCTCTCTTCCTTCATAGCCCAGGATCTCGCTCTGATAACCGCCGAGATGAAGGTAAGGCGACTGAAGGACAGGTTCGCTTGGTTTATATTTCTCCGTGCAGGTGACACGACTTACGACGTCGCCGACTTCATAAGATTTGAGCTTAGGGAGGACTTCCTCGAGCTTATAGTCTGCATTGGTCGTGATCATGCCGTTCATGGTGCCCTTTTCCCGGAGGATCTTGGTCAGGGCCCGGGTGTCGATGCCGGCGATGCCAGGGATATCCTGCTTTACGAGGAAGTCCTCCAGACTGCCCCGGCAGCGAAAATTGGAAGGAATACGCGAAAGCTCCCGGACGATGTAACCGTCGACCCAGGATCTCTCCGACTCATAATCGTCCGTCACTCCATAATTTCCAATCAGGGGATAGGTCATGGTGACCGCCTGACCGGCATAGGACGGATCGGTCAGGACCTCCAGATAACCGGTCATGGAGGTGTTGAAGACGATCTCGCTGATCACTTCCCTGGTCGAGCCTATGCTTTTCCCGGTGAAGACCGTCCCGTCTTCCAGAATCAGAAATGCTTTCATGGACGCTTTCCTTTCTTTTTATGCTTGTTGTGCTTGGATGCCTGTATGCTTATTTGCTGCTTCTTTACTTGATTGCTTATCTGTCTGCTATAAAGTGATTGCTTGGCTGCTATAAAGTCATTGCCTGGCGTATGTATATTTATACGCATTATAGAACATATTGCTGAATTATGGAATTAATATTCATAATTTTATTTTGTTCACAAAAAAGTACAATCAGAATCTTGTCTTTATAGGCAGGGCATGCTAGTATAGAAGCCTATTCTTTTTAATATGCCCTTACTTTAAGCAAAAAAGAACCTAAACTTATAAAATAATATCATAAGATCCCCGCCGAGTAAACCGGCGGGGATGTTTCTTTTTCTATACCCTTATTATTTGAAGTATTCTACACCGCTCTCGAAGATCTTAAGATCCTGATCGCCGTAGATATTGATGGCGACATGGTCGCCGCGGCGCTCGCTGTGGCACATCTTACCCAGGATCCGGCCGTCCGGACTTGTGATGCCTTCGATCGCGCGATAGGATCCGTTGATATTCCACTCTTCATCCATGGAGACATTGCCATCCGGATCGCAGTACTGGAGAGCAACCTGTCCATTCTTGAAAAGCTTGTCCAGCCACTCTTCATTGGCAACGAAACGGCCTTCGCCATGGCTGGCGGGATTCACATAGATGCCGCCGAGCTTGGCCTGCATCAGCCAGGGGCTCTTGTTCGAAACCACTCTTAAGTAAGCTTCTTTCGAGATATGTCTGCCGATCGTATTATAGGTCAGGGTCGGCGAATCCGCCTTCTGGGTATGGATCTCGCCGTAAGGCACTAATCCGAGCTTGATCAGGGCCTGGAAACCGTTACAAATTCCAAGTGCCAGGCCGTCCCTCTCATCCAGGAGTTTCTGGATCTCTTCCTTGATCTTCTCATTTCGGAAAGCCGTTGCAAAGAATTTTGCGGATCCCTCCGGCTCGTCGCCGCCCGAGAAACCGCCCGGGAAGAAGACGATCTGGGATTCGCGGATTGCTTTGGCGAAGGCATCGACAGACTCGACGATGTCCTCGGCATTGCGGTTTCTGAAGACGATCGAGTGGGCCTCTGCTCCGGCCCGGTCGAAAGCAGCTTCGCAATCGTACTCGGTATTGGTTCCCGGGAAGACCGGAATGAAGACTTTCGGCTTTGCAACCTTATGCTTACAAATATAAACCTTGCCAATGTTTTCCTGATTTGAATCCGGGCCAGCCGCATTCCCTCTCACATCATACAAAGGCGAATCGACAGCTTCTTTTCCTTCGACTGCGATGGTCGGGAAGACTTTCTCCAGGGGCTTCTTCCAGGAAGTCTCTGCCTCTGCCAAAGAGATCCTGACCGATCCGTAGCTGAAGTTTCCATCGTCTGTGACCTCTCCGACATGGGAGACCACGACTCCATCCGGCAAGATTTCCAGGGCATCTTCATGGCCCGGTGCAAGTTCTGCTACGATCTCTCCGATGTAAGGGCGGAAAAGCATCTCTTTCGGAAGGTCTGCATTTAATGTAAAGCCCATGCCATTACCGAAAGCCATCTTGGACAGGGACTCTGCCAGACCGTAACCCTCCACAACATAGGCCGATACGATAATGCCCTTCTGAATCAGTTCATGAATCTTATCATAAGTTTTCATGGCCTGGTCGAAATCCGGCTGGTCGTACTCATCATGAGCCAGACGGAAGAGAACGATCCTGTCACCTGCCGCCTTGAATTCCGGAGTGATAATATCATGCTCATCTGCAACATCCACAGCGAAGGAAACCAAAGTCGGAGGAACATCAATATCATTGAAACTTCCGGACATGGAGTCCTTGCCTCCGATGGAAGCCAGACCCAGCCGGATCTGTGCCCGGTAAGCGCCGAGGAGGGCTAAGAAAGGCTGGCTCCAGCGCTTGGGGTCCCCGGACATTCTGCGGAAGAATTCCTGGAAGGTAAAGTGGACTTTCTTGTAATCACCACCGGCTGCCACGATCTTCGACAGGGAAGAAAGGACTGCAAACTGGGCACCGTGGTAAGGGCTCCAGCTGGTGAGATAGGGATCATAGCCATAGGCCATCATGGTGACAGCATCACACTTGTGCTCTCCGACCGGGAGTTTTGCCACCATGGACTGGGTCTCCGTCAGCTGGTACTTACCGCCATAAGGCATGTAGACAGAACCGGCTCCGATGGAACCGTCAAACATCTCGACCAGGCCCTTTTGAGATGCGACATTGAGATTGGAAAGCGTTGAAAGCCAGGCGGCCTTAATATCATCGGCATCCAAAGCTTCTCTTACGGCTTCGATGGTCTCGGTCTCAAAGAAATTGTCCTCGACGCGCGGCATCTCGGCTTCGACCTTGGTCTCCTGGTGAGCGCCGTTGGTATCGATGAAGGCGCGGGACATGTTGACGATCTCTTTTCCTCTCCAGGTCAGGATCATCCGGGGCTCTTCTGTTACGACTGCAACTTCGACTGCTTCCAGATTCTCTTCTGCTGCATAGGCTAAGAATCGGTCTACATTTTCCGGAGCGACAACAACAGCCATCCGCTCCTGGGATTCGGAGATAGCAAGCTCGGTGCCATCCAGGCCGGCATACTTCTTTGGTACCTTATCGAGGTTGATCCGAAGACCGGGAGCCAGCTCGCCGATGGCAACAGAAACACCGCCGGCGCCGAAATCGTTACATTTCTTGATGATATAGGAAACTTCCTCGCGGCGGAAAAGCCTTTGGATCTTACGCTCGGTCGGAGGATTGCCCTTCTGGACCTCAGCGCCGCATTCTGCGGTTGACTGGGTGTTGTGGGCCTTGGAAGAACCGGTTGCGCCGCCGATTCCGTCACGGCCGGTCCGGCCGCCGAGCAGGATGATGCGATCGCCTGGATCGGAATTCAATCGCTGAACGGCTCTCCGGGGTGCGGCGCCCATGACAGCGCCAAGTTCCATCCGCTTTGCGACATAGTTCGGATGATAGATCTCATGAACATAGCCCGTGGCCAGACCGATCTGGTTTCCATAGGAAGAATAACCGTGAGCGGCCTCGCGGACCAGTTTCTTCTGAGGGAGTTTTCCTTCCAGGGTATCCTTCACGGAGCCAGTCGGATCGGCTGCGCCGGAGATCCGCATGGCCTGGTAGACATAGGTTCGGCCGGACAGAGGATCCCGGATCGCGCCGCCCAGACAGGTGGCTGCACCACCGAAGGGTTCGATTTCGGTCGGATGATTATGGGTCTCATTTTTGAAATTGACCAGCCACTCTTCTTCTTTGCCGTCCACTTTGACCGGGACTACAATCGAGCAGGCATTGATCTCATCGGACTTCTCCTGGTCGGTCAGCTTGCCTTCGGCCTTGAGGCGCTTGGCTGCAATCAGGGCAATGTCCATGAGGCAGACGAATTTATCGTTTCGATCCTTATAAAGGACCTTGAAGGTGTCTTTATAATCCTGGAAAGTTTCTTCGATCGGCTTTCTGTAATAGCCCTCGTCGAATTTCACGGAGGTAAGCTCGGTAGAGAAGGTCGTATGGCGGCAGTGATCGGACCAGTAGGTGTCGAGCACGCGGATCTCCGTCATCGACGGATCCCTCTTCTCGTCATTTTTGAAGTAATTTTGAATATGAAGGAAGTCCTTGAAGGTCATGGCGAGATTCAGGGAATCATAGAGATCCTTCAGATCCTTCTCTTCCATGTCTTTAAAACCGGTCAGGATCTTCACATCTTCCGGTTCCTTATAATTGTCGCGGAGGGTCTCAGGCTTGTCTAAGCCGGTCTCTCGGGAGTCGACCGGATTGATGCAGTGCTTTTTGATGGCAGCAAACTCTTCCTCAGAAATGTCACCTTCTATGACATAGGTAATAGCGGTCTTAATGACCGGCTCCTCATCTTCTTTCAGAAGCTTTACACATTGAACAGCGGAGTCTGCTCTCTGGTCAAACTGGCCCGGAAGGGATTCCACGGAAAAGGTTCGTCCTTCATAAGAAAAGGTCTCTTCATAGACGTCGTCGACCGGCGGCTCGGAGAAAATGGTCCGGATGGCCTTCCGATAAGTATCATCTGAGATATTCTCGATGTCATAACGATTCAGGACCCGAATGGCCTTGACATCCGTGATTCCAAGGAAATTCTTGAATTCCTGTATCAGCTCCTTGGCCTTGACTGCATATGCCGGTTTCTTCTCTACATAAATACGTCTGACATTCCCCATGGCTTACCTCCATTGATTCTATTATCAGATCCGCGGTGGGATTTTAACCCATCTGTTTCTAAAGTATAGCACAGAAAAAGTTGTGGAAGAAATTATTAATAATAAATCAATTTATAAGTTGAATTTATATGATACCTTGTATTATATTATTGTTACTAATATAATACATGCAGGGGACATGCAAACAATCCTAAGCAGGGACGCATGGCGGAAAGGACGCATGCCGGACAAATATAGGACATGCAAACAATCCCTAGCAGGGACGCATGGCGGACAAATTATCGTAATAGAAGGAAAATTTTCAAAATACGATAGTTATGGCCTCGAAAAGCCGGCTTTTTTGCTTGAAATATCGTAATACAAGCTGACTTTGTTTTTTACGATAGTAAGTGGCTGCTTTCACTATCGCAATTTTGAAATTCAAGCTGTGTTACGATATTTGCACTTGAATCCCGGACTGATGCTATCGTAATTTTGAAATTCAGACTGTGTTACGATATTTGCACTTGAATCCCGGACTGACGCTATCGTAAATAAGAAGCTTAAAGTTTAAAAATAAGAAGTTTAAAGTTTAAATAAATAAGAAAGGTTTCACATGGACGTAAATTACGAACTGTACAAGGTCTTCTATTATGTTGCATCTTCCTTGAGCTTCTCGGAAGCCAGCAAGGCGCTCTATATTTCCCAGTCGGCGGTCTCCCAGTCCATCAAGACCCTGGAGAAAAAGCTGGGCCAGCCCCTCTTCTACCGCACCACGAAGAAAGTCAGCCTGACGCCGGCCGGCGAGCTTCTGATGAAGCACATCGAGCCTGCGATCAACCTCATCCACCGCGGCGAGGAGACCCTGTCGGACGACGCTGCCATGCAGTTCGGCCAGCTCCACATCGGTGCCAGCGACACGATCTGCCGCTATTTCCTGGTACCTTACCTCGAACAGTTCCATAAAGCCTACCCCCAGGTGCCGATCAG
>JAQXPG010000060.1 GCA_029100405.1 Lachnospiraceae bacterium
ATTATCGGCCCGTCCGGATCCGGCAAATCAACGCTTCTTCGCTGTGCCGCATTTCTGGAGACCATGGATGACGGGGAGATGTCCTATCTGGGACAGAAAATCGTAAGTTCAGAAAATGGAAGAGCGGTCTATATTTCCAGGAAGGAGCAGAAGAAGGCGAGAGAAGCTTTTGGTTTGGTTTTCCAGAACTTTAATTTGTTTCCGCATTTTACGGTGCTTCGGAATATCATCGATGCGCCGATTCGGGTGCAGAAGCGGGATAAGGCGGAAGTGACGGCGGAGGCAGAGACACTACTCAAGAAGATGGGACTGGAGGGCCGGGAGAATGCCTATCCTTGCGAGCTTTCCGGCGGACAGAAGCAGAGGGTCGGGATCGCCAGGGCACTGGCAATGAAACCGCAAATTCTCTTTTTTGACGAGCCGACATCCGCGCTGGATCCGGAAATGACCTTGGAGATTCTGAAGGTCATTAAGGAACTTGCGGCCGAGAAGATGACCATGGTGATCGTCACCCACGAGATGACCTTTGCCCGGGATGTTTCCGACCGGATGATTTTCATGGATCAGGGCAGGATTGTCGAAGAAACGACGCCGGAGAAACTGTTTAACTCAGATAACGAGAGGACCCGGGCTTTCCTGGGGAAATATGCCGAATTGAGCTGAACTCAGGACCTGGGCTGCCGAATCGGATATACCCTTCATTCAGTTCAATGACCGACCTGGACTGCCGAATCAGATATATCCTGCATTCAGTTCAATGACCGACCTGGACTGCCGAATCGGATATATCCTCCATTCAGTTCCTGGATAAGGAGACCCTTGTTGCCGGTCTTCTGCTGCTAAATCAGATATATCCTCCATCCAGTTCAATGACCTGGGCTGTGAGATAGCTGCTTCCGTGAAGAATGGATAATACAGCCTGTCCGACATCGGCAGGATTTCCAAGACGTCCCATGGGGACGTCTTCTTTTAATGCCATAAGATCTTCTTCCGTGAAATGCTCCCGGTTCATATCGGTGTCAATGATACCGCAGGAGATGGCGTTGACACGGATGCCGGAGGGAGCCAGCTCCTTGCCGAGGGATCGGGTCAGAGCGTTGAGGCCGCCCTTGCTGGCGGAGTATGCCGCCTCACAGGAGGCGCCGACAGACCCCCACATGGAAGAAATATTGATGATATCTCCGGACTTCTGCTGGAGGAAAGCCCTGGAGAAGGCTTTATAGCTATAGAAGGCAGAGGAGAGGTTGACGGAAAGAATCCGGTTCCAGCTGACATCATCCAGGTCATCCAGAAGGCCGACAACAGAGATACCGGCATTGTTGATGAGGACGTCGATATGACCGAACTTTTCCAGAAAATCAGAGGCTGCCATGGAAACGGCGGTTGGATCGCTTACGTCGAACATATAGCTTTCGACGGTTACGCCGTAGCCTTGAGTGAGCTCGTGCTTCAAAGCTTCGAGACGGTCTAAATTTTTCTCACAGCAGAGACCGAGCGAATAGCCGTCGCTTGCCAATGCACGGGCAATGCCTGCGCCGATACCGCGGGAAGCCCCGGTAAGGAAGGCGGTTTTGCCGTGGACAGGGGTTATATTTGCTGCTTCAATCATGAGATGACCTCCTGGAAATTCGGATTTTATGAAGGATATTATAAACCATGTGGACGAGAAAACCCACGGTTTTCACCGTGAGGATGATAGCCAACCTCTTTATAATCCATGCGAGAAAGCTTGGGCCAGGGACTTTTGTTTTATAACCCATGCAAGAAAGCTTGGATCAGGAACTTTTGTTTTCAGATCACATCCAATATGTCAAATCAATTCATTTGTCAAGCATAAAATTTCTGAAAATTTATTGAAAAAGCATTGTAAGGCTACTTGAGGTTGTCTATAATGAAATCATGATAAATCCAAAAAGAACTACTAATAATTACCTATCAACAAGGGATTTATCAAATTTAAACAAAGGGGTTGATACATATGAAACTTCAAATCACAGGCCGTAACATTGAACTTACAGATGGATTGAAGGCAGCAGTGGAGGAGAAGCTGTCGAAGTTGGACCGGTATTTCAAAGAAGACACACCGGCACGCGTAACCATGAGTGTAGAGAAGGAACGTCAGAAGATCGAGGTCACAATCCCGATGAAGGGCAAGACCATCCGTTCCGAACAGGTTTCCAATGATATGTATGTATCGATTGATCTGGCAGTTGAGACGATCGAGAGACAGCTTCGGAAATACCGCCATAAGCTGGTAGATGAGAAGCAGGAAGCCAGAAGATTATTTAGTGAAGAGTATCTCGAGAAGGATGCCGGCGAAGAGGAGGCAGTCCGCATCATTCGTGATAAGAAATTCGATATCAAGCCGATGTATGCAGAGGATGCCTGCATCCAGATGGAACTTTTGGGCCACGACTTCTTCGTATTCAAGAATGCGGAGACAGACGAAGTCAACGTCGTTTATAAGCGCCGTGGCAATACCTATGGACTGATCGAGCCGGAAGACATGTAACTTTCATCGGGGAAATATAGACCAGAGTGACGATTGACATGGAATCGGCATCTTGAGATATGGCATGAGTCAGAGGGAAGACCGGCTGTATCGACGTATTACATGAAAAAAGAGATTCTAGCTATATTGACGTATCACATGAAAAAAGAGATTCTGGCCATATTGACGAATTACATGAAAAAAGAGATTGGGTGGAAGCAGAGCTGCTTCCACCCGTCTTTTTTTTAAGATTGACATTAAGATTGAAATTGACTCAAGTAAAACTCTTTATCATTATATTTTACGCAAGTGTGTAATTACATGAGCCATCATTTTTGATTGACCATCAAATGTGATAAAATGCATGCCAAAAATTTGTTAAAATAATAGAAAATTCGAATGGACTGAGATTACTCTTGTCAATAGAAATATACGTTCTGTATACTAAATTTCGTTACAGTATTGCCGCATTTCTCCGGAATCAAAAGGAATGCAGGAAGGGGGCGACATTGAGATCATAAGCTTGCAATCACTTTCGTCTGCAGGGGGGCAGAATGAAAGAAAATCTGATTTTCCGGAGCTAGGGGCATGGGTCTTTCTTTGCGGGGGCAAAGAACAAGTGAGACAATAACTGAAACCGGGGGGAGATATGAATCTTGAGCACGAGAAGAAGCTTTACGGGGATTTATTTTGCAACATTCGCGAGGGGATGAAACTTGGAATCGAGGACGTAACTTGTGAGGTTTGCGACAGCGGTGTGCTGAAACGGTTGGAAAAAGGGGAGTCGATTCCAACCGAACGGATCTTGGAAAAGATCCTGGACCGCTATCTGGACCTGGGGCTGGACCCTCATACAGCGGATGCACTGAGAAGTCACGCAGTGTGTATTCGTATGCGTGAAAAGGAAGAAAAAAAGAGGAAAAGCGATGCAGAGCAGAGGATGAGAGAAAGGGAGGTCTTGAATCTGGTTGCTAATGCATTTGCGGAACTGCGTTACGAAAAGACGGATCGGGCAGACAAATATTTGCTGGCAGCCAAAGAGATGGTTCAGAATATGGGGGATAGGATACCGCTTTCTTCGTATTATATTCAAGCGGGAGAACTCATCTTAAAGCAGGTTTGGCTGCAGAATATGAAGACCCAGGTGCTTTCGGGAGAAAGCGTCAAGGTTCAGATGGTCCATGAAAATTCCGAATGGGCTCTGGTCGGGCCGGAAGGCAGGACCAGCTATCGGGATTGGAGACAGGCTTCCGCAGAGAAAGCAGCTCTGTTTGAGAAGAGCAGAAGGGATTATTTCGAGGCGGAGCATGCTTTCGGCATGCAGTTAGAGAATCTCTTACATATGCGTTGGCCGGAATTAAATGAAAAAAGTCTGTCCTGGTCTACATTTTCCGGACGTGATGAGCAGGCAAGCGAAGACGGGCTTCTTCTGGAGGAAATTCTTCTGTCTTCGGACTGCCTTTTGCATGTCGATATCGTTTTATTGAATATGTATGGCCTCTTCCATTTCCAGCAGGGAAATCAGGAAAAGGGCCTTCGTTTTCTGATTCATCTCTATGAGACACTGCATGCCAGACCCGGACAGGATGCGGACGATCTCCACGAAGAAGGCGTTCTCTGCTATAACATGGCCTGGATGGCCTTTGTCATGAACCGACGGGGCGAAGCCAGCCGGCTTCTGGAACGTTGCCTTTTTCTGGCCCGGCGCCATCTGGATCTCTCTCTATATATCCATATTACACGTTTAAGGATCCAGCTTCTGGCGAGAACGGAGGGCTGGAGCGAGGAAAGACGCTGTCAGGAATTGAACCGGCTCTATCGGACCTTACGACAGGAAGACTGCCTGGCATCAACGCCGGAAGACTTCCGAAACAAACCGCTGGAGATCTGGATTTTCTGACATGGGGCGCCTGCGAAAGGATCCCTTGGGAATCCGAATCTTCAGACATGGAGCGCCTGCGAAAGGATTCCGTGGGGATCCGGATTTTCTGACATGGAGCACCCGCGAAAGGATCCCTTAGGGATCCGGATCTTTTGACGAGGGGGATCAAGGATATTTCCACAAATTTCCATTCCAATATGATATAATAGCGCCGCACCTTGCTTTGCTTACCAAGTGACCGGAATCCGGTAAGGAAAGCCTAAGCCGGAACCTGTGAGAAATTCAATACAGGGCTTTTACGGAACATTGCAGCTTAGGCATATATGGGCATATAGGCAAGGCAGAATGATAAAGAAAGCAGGACGCTATGGATCTGACCATTGATGGGAAAGTGATTTATTATAAAGTAACGGGAGATCCGGAACGGGATGAAACTGTCGTTATCTTGCAGGGCTGGGGTACCAAATGCAGCCTTTATGACAATGCGGCTCAGTTTCTTTCGGATCAATACCGGGTGATTCAGTTCGATTTTCCGGGCTTTGGCAATTCCGAAGAACCGGAGGAAGCGTGGGATGTGGAGCATTATGTGGATTTCTTTTTGAAATTCATGAGGGCATTGGACATCCATCATGCAGTGCTAATGGGCCATTCTTACGGCGGCCGTGTGATCATCCGCCTGTCAGCCCGTCATCAGGAGGAATTTCGGATCGACCGGATCGTTCTTGTGGATGCGGCCGGGATTTTGCCGGTCAAGACCAAAAAGCAGGAAAGGAAGATCCGTCGTTACAAGCGGATGAAAAAGCTGATGGCGACCCGCCTCTTAACGGAATTTTTCCCTGATCTTGTGGAGGATTGGAAGAGCCGTCAGGGTTCCGCTGACTATCGAAATGCAAGCCCTCTGATGAAGAAGGCCCTTGTGATGGCGGTAAATGAAGACCTGAGCGACAAACTTCCTCTGATTCGGGAAGATACCCTTTTGATCTGGGGAGACAAGGATACGGCAACGCCGCTTTCGGACGGGCAGAAGATGGAGAGAGAGATCCCCCATGCCGGCCTGACGGTGATCCCCAATACCGGTCATTTCTCTTTTCTGGAGAATCAGCCGCTCTTTTTTCGAATCCTTGGTTCTTATTTGAAAGGAGAGGTTTGATTTGTTAGCTTTGATTTTACTTCTGATCGGCATTCTTCTTGAGGCAATCCTCTCCTGGTATGTCTGCCGCTACAATATGCATATGTTCCAGCTCAATACTTATCGAAACAGGGAAATGCTCCCCTGGCTTCGGCAGAACTGGAAAAGACAGGGCGTTTTGATCCTCCAGGGGCTTTTGCTTGTCCTGGGAGGACTTCTGAAAAATCCTGTTCTTCTGATCATAAGTTACTTTTTGACGGGATTTTCCATCTACTATTTCCGCTTTTTGAAGCGGTATTTAAAAAAGAAAAAGCTGGTTTTCACCATGCGGGTGAAGCGGTTACTTGTGACGGACGGGATCCTTTCTTATGGAATCCCTCTTCTTGCATCAGTCCTCTGTCTGGTCCGCTTTTCGTCGGAGAATAAGGCCTTCGGGACTGCCGGGATTCTTTTTTGGACAAGCACTGGGACAAGCGCTGCTTTGGGTCTTTTCCTTGCGGCCTTTGCTCTTCTGACCAGCTTTCAGGCTTTTGCCATTATGCTTTCGAACACCATCAATCATCCGATGGAAGAGGCTATTAACAGGCATTACATCAATGACGCCAAGCGGATCCTTTCTGAGAATCCGGACCTTACGGTCATCGGGATCACAGGATCCTATGGAAAGACCAGCGTCAAGTTCTATCTCAACACCCTCCTTCGGGATCATTTCAATGTTCTGATGACACCGGGCAATTACAATACACCGATGGGCGTAGTGAAGACGGTTCGTTCTTCACTGAAACCGACTCATGAGATCTTCCTCTGTGAGATGGGCGCCCGTCACGTCGGCGATATCAAGGAGATTTGCGACATTGCGCATCCGGATCTGGGCGTGATCACGGCCATCGGCCCTCAGCACCTTGACACCTTTTTCAACATGGAGAATATCGTAAAGACCAAGTTCGAGCTCGCCGATGCCCTGCCAAAGAAGGGCAAGATCTTCCTGAATATGGATAACGACTATATAAAGGAGAATGCGAAGAAATACAGGCCGGAGCAGATCGTGTCCTATTCTACCGGAAGCTCTGCTGCATCGACAGAGGATGCGAAAGCAGACAAGGCCGCTTCAGCTTCTGTAAAACTTTCCGGTTATCGGGCAGAAAATATTGAAGTATCCCGCCAAGGGACAGGGTTTACATTTGTCACACCGTCCGGGGAATCCCAGCGCTACCAGATGCGGCTGATCGGCGCCCACAATGTCATCAACGTGGTCGGCGCCCTGGCGGTTGCTTATGAATTGGGTATGTCCTTAGAGGAACTTCGCGTTCCGGTCCGCCGCATCCAGCCGGTGGAGCACCGCATGCAGATGCGTGAGAATGCTCTTGCAACCATCATCGATGACGCCTATAATTCAAATCCGGTTGGGTCCAAGGCAGCGGTCGAGACCTTGAAACTTTTTGATGGCCTGCGGATCCTTGTGACGCCGGGAATGATCGAACTCGGCGACCGCCAGGAAGAATTCAATTATAAGTTCGGCACTTATGCGGCCGATTGCTGCGACTATATCCTGACGGTCGGCCATGCCAACCGCGAGGCCATCCGAAAGGGTGCCCTGGATTCCGGCTTCCCGGAGAAGAAACTCTATAGTTTCACACTCCTCGAGGATGCCATGAAATTCGCTTATCAGATCAAGGACAGAGGGCATAAATACATCCTTCTCGAGAACGATCTGCCGGATCAGTATTAAGACAAAAAAGAGAAATTAGGAGGAAAGAACCGTGAAAACAAGAGTAGCCGTTCTGTTCGGCGGAAAAAGTGTGGAACATGAGGTTTCTGTTATTTCCGGAATTCAGGCGCTGATGAATATCGACAAAGAGAAGTACGACGTCACGCCGGTCTATATTACCAAGAAAAACGAATTCTACATCGGCGACAAGGTCGGCGATATTGAGTCCTACAAGAATATCGATGCCCTTCTGAAGCAGTCCACCCGGGTGATCTTCGTAAATGAAGACCAACGCGTTTTCCTGGCTCCTTATCCGAAGAAACACTTCGGCCAGAAGGAAGTGGAGATCGATGTCGTACTTCCGGTTGTTCATGGAACCAACGAAGAAGACGGCGCTCTGCAGGGTTATCTGAAGACGATCGGGGTACCTTTTGGCGGTTGTGATGTGACCGCATCTGCTGTCGGCATGGATAAGTATATCCAGAAGGCAGTCTTGAAGGATAATGGAATTCCGGTTCTCCCGGGCATTCCATTCACAACCGGGGATTATGCAGATGTAGATGCTATGATCGGAAGAATCGAGAAGGAGATCGGTTATCCTGTGATCGTAAAGCCGGTAAATCTGGGCTCTTCGGTTGGTATTGGCATTGCCAAGGACCGGGAGGAACTGATCAGTAAAATCGATGACGCTTTCCTCTATGCCAAGAGGGTGCTGGTAGAGCATGCCATCTTAAATCTTCGCGAAGTGAACTGTTCCGTTCTGGGGGATGAGGATAAGGCAGAGGCATCCGAGATCGAGGAACCCTTCCATACCGAGGAGATCCTTTCTTATAAGGATAAGTATGAGAGCAATGGTACGAAATCCGGCGGATCCAAGGGAATGGCTTCTGTCTCCCGGAAGATCCCGGCTGATATCCCGGCAGATCTGTATGAAGAAGTCAAGAGGCTTGCCGTCAAGTCCTTCATGGCTCTGGGCTGCAGCGGCGTAGCCCGGATGGATTTCATGATCGATGTTGATACCAATAAGCTCTATTTCAATGAGATCAATACCATTCCGGGATCCCTGTCCTTCTATCTCTGGGAGCCGGTTGGCCTGAAGTATACGGATATGCTGACCCGCCTGATCGAGCTTGCTTTGAAACGGGCAAGACGTGACAGCGAGCTGACCTTCACTTTTGATACCAATATTCTGGCTGCCGGAGCACTGGGCGGATCCAAGGGTGCCAAGGGTATAAAGTAATTTCATAGAATTTTTCATGATTCAGGCCCCAGGCAGTTCGGATCAAGTCTTCTGAACTGCCCGGGGCCTCTTCTTGTCCTGGCAAATAGTTATAAATTGCGGCGTAACCCCCACGGGCTTGTTCGTGGGAGCAGTCAGTTCGGATGTGATGAAATCGGGCGATGAGGAAAATGTCAGATTGGGCGATATTTCAGGCGTGATCCAGCATGTCCTGCACGATGGCCTGGACATAGCGCCCGATGTGCTTTTTCTGGTCGGCGTCGAGCTCATCCATGAGAATCGGTTTTCCAAAGGTGATGGTCACGTGTGTGGTCTTTACGAAAGGAATGTGCTTTCGGACAATGTCCGCTGTGTTTTCGATCGCGATCGGAACAATGGGGCATTTGCTTCGGCTGGCAACCTTGAAGGAACCGGCCTTGAATTCGCCGAGCTTTCCGTCCCTGGTCCTTGTGCCTTCCGGGAAAATGAAGACCGATATGCCGTTTTTGACCTGCTCAATGGCAGTCAGGATGGTTTTCATTCCCTGTTTGGGATCCTTCCGGTCCAGGAAGAGACCATGGACCCGCTTCAGCCAGAGATTCAGGCTGGGCACTTTTTCCAGCTCCTTTTTCGCAAGGAAACCGGTCAGCCCGGGGAGCAGGGGGTAGACCAGGATCACATCGAAAATGCTGGCATGGTTTGCGATGTAGAGAACAGACTGGTCTTCCGGCAGATTTTCCTGCCCCCTGACCTCGAGATCAACGCAGCAGATGGCCTTGATCACTCTTAATGCCCAACAGACCAGATCCTGTGAGAAACGGTCGATGGCCAGGGGATGCTTCTTTCTGAGAAGAGCTGTCACAGCATAAATCGGTAATGACAGGATCAGAAATACAATTGCAAATAAAAGCGCAAGGATAGCACGAATCATAATGATCTCCATTCCTCCGCCTGGAATTGGCGGCTCAAATTAGCGACTGACTCAGATTAGCAGGAAGGGATGAAGGAGCATTGTTCCTGCTATAGCAAGTCCATAGGACGAACCTTATTGAACCTTATTATATCATAGTTGGTATACGCCTTGAACAGAGGGCGTGGAAGAGGAGTACTGACAACTTGGTCTACATTTCCGTGAAACGTGCATAGATGTGCGAAATTTAATAGAATGTTTCACGAAGGGAATGCGACTCGCTAGTGGCTGAATTTTGACAAAAACGGCATACTGTGCTAGGATAAAGCAGTATATTTTTGGGATGCAAGGAGTCAGGCCTGATTTTCAGACTATGTCCGGCCTTTGCAGGAGTGTATGACTTGTCAGTGGTACAATGCAGACTAAGGAGGAGACATAACGATGGAACGTTCTCAATTTGATATGGTGCGGGAGTCCGTAGCGGAGCAGTGTGGCAGCAGAGTTGAGATCTGTCTGGATCGCGGTAGAAATAAGGTCGATATCCAGAGAGGTGTGATCAAGGAAGCTTATCCTTCTGTTTTCACGATCGAGATCGACGGCGAAAATGAAAATAGTCCGGAACAGCTGCTTTCCTTCAGCTACACAGACATCATCACCAAGGACATCCGGATGCGGCTTTGCTGAGCCGGAGGAAGGGCTTACGGATGCGGTTTTGCTGGCGCCGAAAGGAGAAGGTCCGGAAGCGGCTTTGCTGATAATAATAAGGGCATGTGAACAGGTCTTGTTCATGAGCCCTTATTTTTTTTGACCTTTTTGTCTTGCGATGAGAAATCATAATTTCCATCGTAATTTCCAAAAGAAACTCTTATTAAGATAATTGGGATTCACTGGCTTCGGTTTATATTTCTGTAAGAAATGTAAGAAAGTACGAAAAAAATGCAATAATATTATGACAAGGCTGTTGCCGGCCTTGCAAGGGGTGTTATAATATGAAAATGTCAGGGCCGAAAGGCTTATCGCATTCGTGCTTACACGAAACGATGCGTAATTGTCAAGGAGTTCACAAAGGTACTTTTCGTTCATGAGAGTCCTTCTATTTGTATTTTTGTATTTTTGTATTTAGATAAAGGAGTTTTAAATTGCTTAAAAACAGGATCAAGCAGGTGTCGGCAATTGCAATTTCTTCTGTTCTGGCCATCACGCTTACCGTTTCCATTTTACCTCAAAAGGCGGGGAAAGTTCAGGCTGCCAGATCGGTAACGGATATCCAGAAGGATAAGGATCAGATCGACAGCAATCTGAATTCCGCCAACAGTCAGCTGGTTTCTCTGATGGCTGAAGTGCAGGATCTGAGCAGTCAGATTACATCCAAACAGAATGAGATCAGTGATACGGAAGTCAATCTGCAGGCGGCTCAAAAGGCTGTGGAACAGCAGAAGGAAGCGATCAAGGAAAGGATGAAGGATACCTACGAGTCCGGGGCCAGCAGCAACATGCTGTCCGTGATCCTTGGATCCAAGAGCATTTCAGATTTCCTGAACCGGGTCGATTATGTGACTTCTGTTTACAATTATGATAAGACCCAGCTGGATGAATACCAGGAGACAGTAGATGCAACCAAGTCTTATCAGAAACAGCTCCAGGAGGCCAAAGTATCTTTGGAATCCAAGCAGAGTCAGCTTTCTTCCAAGCAGAATGAGCTGAATACGACCATTTCCAATCTGCAAGCACAGAAGGGAAATATTGAGAGCGAGCTTGCCGAGGCTAAGGCTGAGGCAGCGCGTAAAGCTGAGGAAGAACGGAAGGCCAGAGAAGAGGCCCAGCGGAAGGCAAATGAGGAAGCCTCTAGAAAAGCTGCAGCTGCAGCGGCTGCACAAGAGGCGAGAAATAGAAACCAGGCAAATAATGCAGGATCTCAGACAACGACTGCCGGTAAACCGAGTCATGCCGGAAGCCCTGCAGGTGGCAATCCTTCCTCTAGTGTAAACGGCAGTGCGGTTGTGTCATATGCGATGCAGTTTGTGGGCAATCCTTATGTCTGGGGTGGCACATCCCTGACGAATGGCGCTGACTGTTCGGGCTTTGTTTCCTCTGTATTCCAGCATTTCGGTAAGTTGAGCACACGTTATACATCAGGTAGTTTCCGATCGGTCGGTCAGGCTGTATC
>JAQXPG010000061.1 GCA_029100405.1 Lachnospiraceae bacterium
GTCCAGATAGAGATTTAATTCATCGGACGAGTTATATTTCAGCCGTCTCTTGGGATCCGAACTCTGCACCAGGACATAGAGGCTTCCGTTTGCCGTATCCCTTGTAAGATCCAGATCTCCTTCTTCCATCTTGGTTTCCAATGTCCGATAGATGGATCTCGCATTGTTTGCATCCAGATTTCTCCGGGACTCCTCGCCGTAGTTTCGAATCAGAGGGATACTGACCAGGACCAGGACCATAATGATTCCGAGAACGCAAATCAATTCGACCGGGACAAAGCCCTCTCGGTTCCCCCGGCTCCGTGTCCTGTTCTTCTGCTTGATCCCGGTCTCTTTCTTCATCCTCTATTCTCCTTCAGAGAAAAACGAAACATCAATCATAATGACTTTTACAATTCTTCCTGATCCTTACTGTTCATATAGATGAAAGGCAGATCATCCAGATAAGAACTCCGGTTTGCAGTCTCCGGATCGCTGTAGGAAGCCTTGATGATTGCAGTGCAATTTCCACTCCACTGGCCGGCCTTTCGAAGCGACTCAATAGAAAAATGAATCTTTCGGGCTACATTTCTCACATCCTCTTTCTGATAATACTTCATCAGAATGTAGAAAAGACTATCATGAGTCCTTCCAATCACAGAGCCACGGCCGACACAGTCTTGCAGTCGCTCTCCTACAGACCTTAAAAGGTTGTTTCCGGATTCATCTCCATAGAGTTTTTGGATCTCCTGATATTCCGGAATGTTCACTTCAAGGAGGGCGAAATCCACCCTGCTCTGCCAATGTTCATTTAGGAAAGAAATCATTGCATCCGCCAGACTTCTGGAATTGGCAAGGCCGGTGATCGGATCAATCGCAGCTGACAGTTCTTGTTGATCCGTGAATCGCTGCGCCATTGCGGCATCAAACATAATGCCCATCAAGCCTACGATCTTGCCATCCCGATAGATCGGGATCTTATTCACAAGGATATTCCGATTGGTGCCATTGATGATGCACTTTCCCTCTTTCATAAAGACTCTTTTGCCGCTTTTCAGGATCTCTTCTTCATCCTTTTTAAAAGGTTTGGGATCAATATGCCATCGCAGGTCTTCATCTGTTTTTCCAATCAGCTCCCTGTCGGACGAAAATCCGAAATAACGGAGGAAACTCTGGCTGACTCCGGCAAATCTCCTCTTTTCATCCTTCCAGAAAAACAAAGCTCCGGCACCCTGCTCCAAATTCTTCCAGAGGACCTCCGGCGTAATGCCTTCTTCTTTCTGGCCATAGATCACATCGCTTAGAGAGGATGCAAGCTTTATAATGTCCGATTCATGGAGATCCACCTCCAAGGTGACATGAACGGCACGTTTGAAATCCGACCTCTGCATGGGCGTGATCAGATGAAGGAACCAATGGTATTCGCCCGAAGATGTGAGGCTTCGGAACAACCCTGTCAAGGCATGCTTTGGATTATTCTTAAGTCTTGCCTGCAGAGTACTTACATCCAGGAAATCAGCCAGCCGATCCTGATCCGGCAGATAGCAGTAATCCATCCTCCAGGCATCCATAACCGATGCCAGATCATTTAATTCCACACCCAGGCTCATGGGCTGATCCGCCATCGACGACTTTACTCCCAGTACAGTATTCTTCTCCAAGTCGTAGATTGCGACATCACTTGCCATATAATAGAAATCGCTCATGGTCTCTATCTCGACCTGCTGAAAACTCTCTAGATTGATATCGATATACTGGATATGGACCGTATAGAGTTCATGACTGCCCTCAATCGCTTCGACCGATCCGGTCAGCTGCATATAATGGTCGCCGGAGGGATAAGCAGTCACTTGAGGGCCGGAAAGTTTCCTTAACTGCTGATCCGCATACTGTCTGTGGAAGATGTGGATCGGGTCGCCGGGCGTATTGATCTTCTTCTCCCAGTCTCTGACATCCAGAACATGGTCCCGATGCAAGACTTCCAGATAAGCATCATTGGCAAAGAGAATCTTCATCTCATCGCCGTCATCGTCCACAACACAAAGTGTCTTATCTGTGAGATAGTCGATCCGGCTGAGCTTGGTAAAATATGCTCTCCACTTGGAAGGTTCCAGCACCAGACCCTTTTCCTGCAGATGACTGAACATGGAAGAAATTTCCATGGGTTTTCCGAAATAATAGCCCTGGATTTTCTCACAACCGATCTTCCGTAAGAAGAGATATTGTTCTTTGGTCTCAACTCCCTCTGCAAGGGTGGAGATATCCAGTTCCTTGGCCATCTTGACAAAGGAAGTAATGATCCTCTTAGACCTGTCATCGAATTTCCGAAGAAAAGACATATCAAGCTTCAGCTCATCAAAGGAATAATTATTCAGAATTCCAAGGGAGGAGTAGCCGCTTCCGAAATCATCCATCCAGACCTTATAACCCATTTCATGAAAACGCCGGATGAAGGGGTCGACTTTGTCCAGATTCTTCACAAAGGCACTCTCCGTGATCTCTAAACAAGTGAACTCTCTTGGCACTTCATACTTCGAGGAGATCCGGTCGATGGCCTCCGGAAGGTCATCATGCAGGAAGTCCTTTCGGGACAGATTCACGGAAACCGGAATCAAGTTCTCTCCCTTTTTCCATCTTTTGGAAATCTCAGCACATACCTCTTCAAAGACATAGAGATCCAGTTTGTAGATCTTCCCGGTCTCTTCCAGGGTTGGAATAAACTCGCCGGGCGAAATCATTCCATACAAGGGATCCATCCAACGAACCAGAGCCTCCATACTGCAGACCGTTTTCGTCATGGTCCGGACAACCGGCTGATACCAGACCTGAATCCATTTCTCTTCTACTGCCTTATCAAAATTGGTCACGATATAGGACTTTAAAGAAGACTTCTTCAAAAGACTTTGATCAAACCATACGAAGGAAGAATGCGGTATCTGCTGGATGGATTCACAGGCCAGTCTTGCTCTGTCACAAGCCTCCGTAAAACGAGTTCCATCCTTCTCATAGCGGTAGATACCGGTCTTAATGTTCAGACTTCCTCCCTGCTCTGCATTCTGAAAATCCCGGTAGAGAGCCTGCAGCCTGGATTCGATGTCATCCGCTTCGGAATAGACGACAAAGTGGTCACTTTCAAAACGGGAGGCCTGCTCTCTTTTGAAATACCGGCCAATTTGTTTGGCAAGTTCACAGATCTGCAGATCCCCCGCTTTCAGTCCGTGACGGCTGTTATAACTCTTGAGGCCACAGAGATCGAAATAGAGTACAACCGGAACCTTCCCCATCTCCCAGAGATTCTCAATTCCAGCGACAGAATCTGTGAGAAAGCGCTGCATATTCTGCAGACCGGTCAGGCTGTCAAAATGCCTGACATATTCACTGCTGTCATTACTGGAATACTGACCGGAAAGCCTGGTCAGGGCCGCCTCCTTCTTCTGATTCGTCTCCTTGTCTGCGGTCTCATCGGAATAGGTAATGAAGGCGAGTTTCGTTTTACCAACCGTAGTATATTTTCCCTTTGCATGGATTAAATGATATTCTGTCTGATCGTCCCTCTTATTCCGAAAGAGGATATCATAGGAATCACCGTCGGTAGCGAAATGATAGGAAGCACTCTCCATTCTGGCTAAGTCTTCCGGATGGATGTGGCGATAGAGGTCATGGTTCAAGCCGTAGACCGCTTCATCACAACTATGATAGCCGAAAAGTTCCAGATAGGATTTCGATACCAGAAGAGGCTGAATCTTATGATTCAGATACTGATAAACAGCGAGAGGAATCGGCATATTCTCCAGAAAAGATCTCGTTTCCGGTGAAAATTCATAAGTTGTCATTACAATTCCTCCGTTCGAAACCCATCCTCAGGTAGTAGTTTTTCTTGTCGTTATACATATGCCGATCGGCAACCCGAATGGCTTTCTCAATCTTGGCAGAGTCCTTGCAGTAAAAACTTCCAAAGGAGAAATGATAGATGTCGCTCTTCTTCAGCTCTGCCTGCAGGTTCTTTTGCCTTTCCAGAAATTCGTCCTGGTCTATATTTGGATAAATGACTACAAATTCATCGCCGCCGGCCCGATAGACATGCTCACGGCCGAAATAACGGACCAGAAGTTCTGCTGAGAACTTAAGAGCCCGGTCACCGGCCTCATGACCGTGCTTGTCGTTGATGACTTTCAGTCCGTTGACGTCTGAATAAATCAGCCCGACCGGATTGTGCTTGACGCTGAGTGCATCGATTTTCTCGATCATGGCATTCCGGTTATGAACATTGGTCAGGGTATCAATATGGCTAAGCCGGTTCAGATCCTCCATCAGGCGCTGATTTACGATTTTTGCCCCGATGAAGTAAGAGATCGACTGGAGAACGAGCTGGGTATTGATGAGATCGTCGAAATTGTAATTGTCTGCGCCCAGATAGCCGATCAGATGACCGCGATTATAGAAAGGTGCCGCAACCAGGCGATGGATGCCCTGTCGCTTCAGATTCTCGTAGTCCACCGGATCCTCACGCTTCAATTCTTCGATATCACGGATCAGTACCTGGGAATCCCTCTCCAGATAGTTCTCCCAGCCGCCGATGTAATCCTGATAATCCAGTTTCTGCAAAGTATCGATCTCAGGCTCAACGCCCGGCGCACACCACTCAAAGGTATTGGAGACGGTCCGGCCGTCGGTCTCCAGGACATAGATGCGGTCCGGATGAATGAAGCGGCTCAATTCTGCCAGGGCATGATCGATACTTGTCCTATAATCTTCGTCATTATTCAAAAGCTTTGTGATCTTTAAGATTGCATTGTCCGTTGTCGTCTCCCGACGCACCTTATGAATAAAGGCATCTACATTGGTGAAGACAAAAGCGACCCGATCTTCACCGACCGCCAGTCCGACCGTAAAGTCCAGCCAGTGCCCTGTTTCCTCGGAATAGAAGCATCCATGAAAGGGCTCTCTCTTCTCCCATACCATCTGACAATAGCGAAGCCAGCGACTGCCGGACGGATAGATCTCCAGAAATTTGTGATTTACAAGGTCTTCTCTCCTGTAGCCGGCCATCTGACAATATTCATCATTTACAAAAAGATAGACCGTGTCGACAATCGTCTTATGTGCCGGATCAAAAATCAGCTTGTAGATCGCATAAGGTACCGGAATATCTGTTGCAAGATCCGGAAAAAATTTCCTGGCAGCATCCATACAGAACCTCCTGTCTTAGCGTCTTGTAACAACCAGATAAAATTTATAAGTCCATTCTGCTAATTAAAGTATAGCACTTGTTTCACCCAATCACCATTTGAAAAAAGGGAGGAAAAGTCAGGATTTTGCATTGTCAAAACCGCCATTGATCTCACCCGCAAAGGCGGATGGCACAAAAGCCCCGTTGACTATACCACAATTTTCTCTGCTGCAAAAATAGCAAGGACACCACAAATCAGACTTAAAAGGACATAAGCCAGAGCTACATTCATTGTACCCTTTGCCAGAAGTCCTTCTGTTTCCAGTGCAAAAGATG
Source organism: Lachnospiraceae bacterium (assembly GCA_029100405.1). Classification (GTDB taxonomy): domain Bacteria; phylum Bacillota; class Clostridia; order Lachnospirales; family Lachnospiraceae; genus Lachnocurva. The sequence goes on from JAQXPG010000061.1 coordinate 5,486, forward strand.
AAAACGTCGTAAAGCCTCCGCAGATACCGACCTTGATAAATAAAACAAGTTCCGGATCCATGGCATTTTTATCCGCCAGTGCTGCGACGATCCCAATAAGAAAACATCCAACCACATTGATGAAAAAAGTCTTTAATGGGAAGCCATTCTCAGGGCTCATAGGCAGAAGCCCGATCAGATATCGGCTGACTGCACCGATTGCTCCACCTGCTGCAACAATCAAACACTTTATCATCTGGCTTATCCTCCTATAGGTCTGTTATTTGAATCTATTTGTTAGAATCTTTTTGTTAAAATCTTTTTGTTAAAATCTTTTTCCGAAATGCGCTTCAAGCCCGATTATCGTAAAATAGAAGGATTTTGAAAAATAAGATAGTCTGGACACGAAAAAGCACTCGAATTATCGTAATAGAGAAGAACTTCTAAGAATCCGATAGCGAAAAGACACATTCACTATCTTAAAAATGAATATGGATCTATATTACGATAATTTACCACAGGACAGAGCCTGGCACTATCCTAAAATTGAAAAATGATTTGTATGACGATAATTGTCCACAAGACAGGGCCTGTCTGTCGACGATACGAATGACCTGCTCTACCGCAATGGACTGCAAGTGTCAGGTTAGGATTGCCCAGGCGAATGCCTTGGCAGTTCGGATGTCGGAATCTCTAAAATGATTGCCCGGATTCCATTCCAATATGGTCTGAATACCTTCCTGACTTAGCAAGTCATAGGCTTCTTTGATTTTCACTCCAACCGACGCCAATACCGGATTCCTGGCTTTCTCTTCTTTATCTCCAAGACTAAGATAAACAGAATCAGCCATAAGCTTATGATTTTTCATATAGTCTATGAATCCCGGAAACCAGACGGAGGGCGATGCTGCCGCTGCAGATTGGAAGACATGGGTCTGGTAAACTGCCCAGAGCGAAAAGAGACCGGCGATGGAATAGCCCCCGATGATATAGGTCTTCTCAGGGTCTTGGCAAAGTTTTAGAACCTCCTTCAAAGTTTCCGGGGCTTTGCCCCCGAAGTCCTCATTTTTGAATACAGCAGGACTCGGCCATGGAGATAGATCACTATTCCAGTCAGAAACTTTTAAAGCGATAAGACAGAAATCCGCTTCCGTCCTCTTTCGAATCTCATGAACCTCAGACTCCATTCCTTCCAGATCATGGTCATCGACCATCTGAATCAAACAGAGTTTTGCATTCGGATCACCATAAACATACTTTTCCATATGAATTCCCTTTTCTATGATGCTGGTCCAAACTGAAAAACGTCGCCCGACTTATGAAAAGAATCACAAGTCGGGCGGCGAATGTTAATCTTTCTCTTTGGGTGGCTTCTCCATCAATTTTGTTCTGTCTCTGCTGTAATCCGGAACATCCTTCATCTGTTCCTTCTGGATGATTGTAAGCGTATGATAAAAATCTTCAATTTCCTTCTCAGACATACTGCCTTCCACCCGGTCCATCACCTGATCTACATAAGAGGTACTGACATTGTAATAGTCGATATACTTTTTCGTAACCTGAAGATAATATTCCCGGCGGTCCAGTTTGGAGCGGATCTTCTTCAGATATCCTTTACGAATCAAACTGTTGACCTTATAGGCAGCATTCGGAGAAGAAATTTGAATAAAGTTAGCAAATTCATTGATCGTCGGATTC
>JAQXPG010000062.1 GCA_029100405.1 Lachnospiraceae bacterium
GGAAAACAAATGGATTGTTGAGCAGAAGAAAATTCTTGACGGTTTGATTCCGCAGCAAACGAAAAATCAGGAGAAAGCTTTTACAATGATCTCCATGAATGAGATTTTAAGGGAAAGAGAAGTTGCCGGTTTGTCGTGTGACAATCAAGATGTAATCTGGACAATTGCGTTTGCACGATTGCGGCAGGCGTCGCTGAATGGATATAGCATCATTTTTTCCGTTCCGCTCATCAGCCGAGAATTTCAGAAAAAGATAATAAACTTGTTTTATGACAATCCGCAAATGATGAAGAAACGAATCACCGTTTTTCCGGGCCGAATAGATGGTAGGATCGAGAGCAAAGATGAGTATTTTGGTGTAAAAAAGTTCGTTCCGCCGAGTCAAGACGATGGGTGGAATTCTTTTGAACAATTTGGTGATCCGTCTATTTTGGAAGAACTATACGGATGAGATCGAGACTAAAGAAAGCGAAAAGGAATCTGTCAACGATGAGACAGATTCCCTTTTTTGTGCGTCCCAATCGGTTTTCTCTACGAATTACCATATTTTTTTTCGTTCCGTTTTAAGCGAGACCACTTGTAAGAAGGATAAGGCATACAAGAAAGATAAGACAAACTTCTTCGGTATGTCTTATTTTTTGTCTTTCTGGGAAGTTTTTTCTTTTTATTTTTTAACCATAGAAAGGAAAGAGAAGAATTTTTTACGCATAGAAGCAGTAGAGAAGTTCGTTCTACGAACTTTAACTTCTCGGAAAAGAAGGATCGGACCCTGTTTGCCATTGGTGTCTTTGCCTGCCTTCTGGCTTTGGCCGATTTGGATCAAAGATAAATTGAGAAAGAAAGGGAACAATCTGATCGCCAATGAACTGGAAGAAGATCGGACTTTAGAGAAAAAGAGTAAGCTTGCGGATACGCTGATGTGCGTCTACAATAAAAGTAGAGCCATCAATTTCTGCTACGAAGAGGTGTATTTTTATTACGCAAAACGTTCTGGGCTATTGCTACCCAAGATATGCGATCCCATCGGACTATATTTTATGTGGTCCTTCTGCTTTAGAATTTATGGGAATGTTTACGGGGTATCTTTCTGAAGATTTGATTTATGTCTATCAAAAGGGTCATTCTTTACCGGCGAATCAGGAGAACTTTATCATTCTTCCAATGCCTGAATTAGACAATGGGAATGTATTAGAGCACGCCGGAATTCACTATACAGCGTTTGACCAGACCATCAACGATATGCTTGCGAACCCCGCTATCGAAGACCCTCAGGCGATCATGGAAGCTTTGGCAAACTATTGTATCCTCTATCCGGGAAAAGATTTAGACATTCGTTCTGAAAACAGAGAGAAATATCTGCGGTATAAGAAGGCAAGTGAGGACTATTTTGACGACTAAGAAGATCCTCTTCGAAAAAAAGGAGCAAGAAATATGACAGAACGAGAGATTTTGGAACTGCCGGAGTATATTCGAGACGCAACGCTTTTGTATATCAAACGAAGAAAATATGCAGTCAGTCATCCGGAATATACCCTAACCGATTGTGATTATGTGGACTATCAGACAGACATAAACAATGCGGAGGTCAATGATATGATTTCTTCCAAGGAAGCCTGGCGTCTCCGAAATGAGGTGTTGAATGGGACTTATTGACATTACAGCCTTTCAAGATCAATATTGGTTCTTGTCAAATTATTATCCTGCTCCTGTTGTTTATCATGGAATCACCTATCCGAGCAACGAAGTGGCTTTTCAGGCACAAAAGACGACCGACCATGAACTACAGGAGCAGTTTTCCTCTCTATCTCCCGGAGATGCCCGGCGGTTCGGACGGTCTATCCCTCTTCGGCACGACTGGGAAAAGGTCAAAGTGTCTGTCATGCGAGACTTGGTCCATGAAAAGTTTGGTCAGCATCCGGAATTGTCGGACAGGCTCTGTGCTACGGGAAACGTCATTCTAATCGAGGGAAATACTTGGAATGATAAGACCTGGGGTATGGTGCAGGCGAGCGATGGAACCTGGCATGGGCAAAACTTGCTGGGGCGGATTCTGATGGAAGAAAGAGAACGACAACAGGAACTCAAGCAAGAAAGGAAGCAATAATATGGGGCTACCGTTATGTGAAACCGGAGGAAAACATCCGGCCTATCCAAAAGAATATCTGGAAGGAACCATGAATCTGATTCGTTTGGTGTTCATCCAAATGAATGAAATCAACGACTTGGATATATATCAGCAAATCGACGCTTTCCTTCGATTTTCTGACATCCGTCAAAAAATGGATGAGGGAAACTGGTCTGCTCTAATGAAGGGATGGAAACAGGTTTACCATAGCGTTCCTTTGGATGCTTGTGATCCGGGCGAAAAAGCAGATGGTGTTCTCTTGCATTGGATGGCGGACATTTACACTTATTGGCAATGGAAATACAATCGGTCTTCCAGAATCATGAGCTACCGATGCCCGGCAAAGGAACTGGCAAAATTGTTCTATCCACTCCATGAAGCGTCTATTCCAAACGCAGCAGAGAAACTGGATCAAAGATTCTTTTAAGTATGACTATATGGAAGACAACCGGTACGATACGGACAATACCAGATAAGAAGAGGGAGAGGCCTTTTGTCTCTCTCTTCGTTTATAACAACAAAGGAGCCCGACTCATCAGGCTCCTTCTAGGTGTTGTCCGAAGACTTTCCACCGCAATTCCCATAATTACTATAGCACAAATCAGGATTGAATGTGAGTCAAAGCACCATCAAACTTCGTCTCCTGTCTGTTTGTCTACAAATGCCTTTCTCTTTTCATTATCAGAATTTCAATATCTATATTTCAATCGTAAATTGCAATACCGAAATAGCCATTTCTAAATGTCAGTATCTATTCTATGAACCCATTGTTCCAATGGACTGGGTATATGTTTTCTGAATCTTCAGAAATTACAAACGATTCCCTTACAAAAATGGAGAAACTGTGTTATAATATAGCAGAAGTATTGAATTTTGAGTAAGGAAGTGTTAATGTGAATATTTCTGAACAGAAGTACAATATTGGTGATTATGTGATGCACGAAAGTGCCGGCGTCTGCAAGGTGGGCGCGATCGAAGAGCTCGCGCTTCAGGGCAAGGGCTCCGAGAAGCTCTACTATCAGCTACTCCCGGTCTATCACAAGGACGGTCAGATCATTACGCCTGTAGAGGATAAGAATCACAGGATCCGTCCGGTGAAGTCACCTGAGGAAATGAAGGCCATCATGGAGCATGTTGGTGATCTGGATGTTGTTCAGGAAAGAAACGAGAGACAGAGACAGGAAAAATTGAAGGCAAAGATCGCGGAATTCGAGCCATCCTCTCTGGCCGGCGTTGTGAAGACGGTTTATCTCAGGAAAAAGAGCCGTCTTATGGCGGGAAAGAAGTCTATGTCTGTCGACGACCGGATCCTTCAGCAGGCGGGAGAGCGACTTTTTGAAGAGATGGCTTTCTCCATGAAGGTTGAAATTTCGGCGGTCGAGGAGCGCTTTTTCCGCGGATTGGATTCACTGTGCTGAATGATTCCTGTAAGGAAGCTTTGGCACATTCGAACATTCGGATAGAGACTAAAGAAAAGCTTTTGACAGACATCTGCATGTTCTCTGACCGTCGAAGGAGATAGTACATGGTACCCTATGTTGTTAAGATGGCCGTGGATATGAAAGTATCCAAACAGGAGTCTACCCTGGTCGGGAATTACGAATATTATTATGCAGCAGGCCGCCTGGCCTCGATCTTGAAAAACCGGGAACTTAGGGAGGATCTGCCCCCTCATGAGCTGGAGGCTAAAGTAAGAGAGACCTTGTCTTCCTGGCAGCCGGAGACTCCGGAAGACAAATATCTGGCCTATCTTCTGGACCGGTACGAAGCAGAGGACGATTATCAGGATGATGTAAAGAAGATGTTTCAGATCGGGAAAGGAACTTTAGAGGCTTAAAGGGATCAAAAGCTTATGGGGAGACCGGAAGGAAAAAAGTCAAGAGCTTATGGGGAGATCGGAAGGAAAAATGATGAGAGATTTAAGTGAAAAAACCTATCTAAGCCTTTCCGAGTCGATCCGTAAGAAAGCGTATCTCGGCACATTTTTAAATTTATTAGATAAATTGATCACATGGATCACATTCCTTTCTTATCCACTTCTTTTGGTTTATCTTTCCTTTCATCAAAAAGCATTGATACTCCCTGAGATCACGGTTCCTGCCGTCTCTTTTTTGGCGGTAAGCCTTTTTCGAAAGCAGCTCAATGCGAAAAGGCCTTATGAACTGTATCATTTCACACCGGTCATACATAAGGAAACCTTTGGCTGCAGTTTTCCGAGCAGGCATGTTTTCAGCATTTTTATGATCGCAATGGCTTTTTTCTATTATGATCATACGCTGGGGTTTGATTTTATGATCCTGGGCGGAATCCTGGCCTTGATCCGGGTCCTTGGCGGTGTCCATTTTATCAGAGACGTGCTGGCCGGAGCATGTGCGGGAGTGATTTGCGGGATCGTCGGTTTTTATGTGGTATTCTGAGAAAAAAATGAAAGAAGTGACAGACAAAAGAGACCAGGCAGAAGCAGGACAGAGACATGCAAGACTTCGCCATTTTCTGGTTTTCCTTCTGGGGATCGGCGGCACAGTGCTTGCAGTCTATGTGTCGGGTTGGGTTATGTTTCTCCACCCGCTACTGGCCATTTACAAGGAATATAGGGCGGGAACCATGACGTTTGGAGACATCCTAAAGGTCGCCATATCCGTTGCCATGGCGACGACGGCCGGCGGTGGCATCTGGTGTGCCTTCGATATCCTGGCCAATTTCTTCCGGGATCGGGATGATTGATAAAATATAGACCATAAAGAAAAAGCTGCTGCAGACCACAGATCTGCAGCAGTTTTTTTAACGAATTTTTAACGAATGGTGATGGATCGTACAATAAAAAGCTTATGGATTTTCCGTTGAAAAAGTGATCAGTCGTTCAATGAAAAGCTTATGGATCGTCCGTTGAAAAGGTGATCAGTTTTCCATTGAATAGGTGATCAGTCTTTCGTTAACAAGGTGATCAGTCATCCGTTGAATAGTTCGGAGCTTCCTTGGTGATATGAATATCATGAGGATGAGACTCACGAAGAGCGGCGGAAGTGATCTTTAAGAACTTGCCTTTCTCCTGAAGCTCAGGAATGGTAGGAGCGCCGTTATAACCCATACCGGAACGAATACCGCCAACCAGCTGGAAAATGACGTCTTCCAGAGGTCCCTTGTAAGCAACACGGCCTTCGACACCTTCCGGAACCAGTTTCTGATGACCTTCCTGGAAGTAGCGGTCTGCAGAACCCTTCTTCATGGCTGCAATGGAACCCATGCCACGGTAAACCTTATACTTACGGCCCTGGTAGAGCTCGAATTCACCAGGTGCCTCATCACAGCCTGCCAGCATGGAACCCATCATGCAGACGGAACCGCCGGCGGCCAGAGCCTTGACCATGTCACCGGAGAATTTCAGACCACCATCGGCAATGATGGGACGGCCGAATTCCTTAGCTGCCTTGTAGGCATCCATGATTGCTGTGATCTGAGGAACACCGATACCTGCAACAACACGGGTGGTACAGATGGATCCGGGTCCGATACCGATCTTTGCTGCATCAGCGCCCGCCTCAAAGAGGGCCTTGGCTCCTTCATAGGTAGCTACATTTCCGGCAATGACCTGAAGGTCCGGATAGGCTGCCTTAATAGTTTTAATGGCGGTCATGATGTTCTTGCTGTGACCATGAGCGGAATCCAGGACAACGACATCAACATGAGCCTTGGTCAGAGCCTCGACACGATCCATCATATTGCTCGTAATACCAATTGCGGCACCGCAGAGCAGTCTGCCCTGATCGTCTTTCGCAGAATTCGGATACTGGATCTGCTTTTCGATGTCCTTTATGGTGATCAGTCCGCAAAGATGTCCCATGTCATCCACGATGGGAAGCTTTTCTTTTCTGGCATTGCCAAGGATCCGCTTGGCTTCATCCAAGGTAACGCCGACCTTGGCTGTGATCAGGTTCTCGGAGGTCATGCACTCCTTGATAGGGCGGGAATAGTCTTCTTCGAATTTGAGATCGCGATTTGTAATAATGCCAACCAGTTTCTTTTCATCATCTACGATCGGAACACCGGAGATCCGGAATTTTGCCATCAGATCATCAGCATCCTGAAGGGTATTATCAGGGGAAAGATAGAAAGGATCTGTAATGACACCGTTTTCAGACCGTTTTACCTTATCCACTTCCTCTGCCTGAGCCTGAATGGACATATTCTTGTGGATGATACCAATTCCACCCTGACGAGCCATGGCAATGGCCATGCGGTGCTCAGTTACGGTGTCCATGGCAGCACTCATCATAGGAATGTTCAATTGAATGGCATTCGTAAGATGTGTGGAAAGGTCAATCATATCGGGTGTAACTTCGGAATACTGAGGTACCAGAAGCACATCATCAAATGTAATCCCTTCGCCAATTATCTGTGACATTTTTTCCTCTCTTTCTTTTTTATCTATTGTTTTGTATGAATAGTAACATTACTTATGAAAAAGAATTATATTGTATCTATACTAGCAAAAATCTGTCTTTTCTTCAATTATGGATTGCAAAACAAGGGGATGAATTGTCGGACAATCATTTCGCACGTTGGCGTGAGTCAACTGCTCATATCCGTCGAGAGTCCGGGAGCCCCCTGCAAGCATTTCGTGCGTTGGTGTGAGTTAACTAGTTTTTATAATCGAACTTGCCTTCATTCTTTTCTTCCAGGGCTTTGATAAAATCATAGACCACTTCGTTATAGGGCGTTGCAATTCCTAGTTCTCTTCCCATCCGGATGATCTCGCCGGAGAAAACATCCACTTCGGTCTGCCTTCCGGCACGAAGATCCTGAAGGGTGGAGTAGGCTGCACTTTTTTCGGCAACCCGGGAATTCACGGGACCGGTCAGAACCGACGAGATCGAGATTCCTTTTGCTTCTGCAATTTTAATGACCTCACTTCCAAGCCCATCTGCAATGTGCTTGAGATAGGGACTGTCTTCTAGTGCTCCGACGCCAACATCGATGACAGCTTGAGGCAGATTGGATGTCACATTGAGATAAAATTTCCCCCAGAGTTCGGAAAGAATGTCCGGGCAGAAATGGGAGCGAATCGAGGTGGCAGAAAGGAAAGCAGACAGATTCGAGAGCACGGGGTTGTCCTTCTCATTGGTGAAACCGGGAATGCCGTAATAGAGTCCGAGCGTCCGCTCCGGATCAAAAATGACGGAATCTTTCGTTCGGGTTGACTGGATCTTCATGAAGGACCAGACCAGGTTCTTCGGATGAATGGCCTGCCGGATCACATCCTCGGAGTTTACGCCGTTTAATAAAGATAGAACGATCGTATGATCCTTATCGATGATTGTAGTAAGGTCAGGAAGGATGGACTCCAGTGCCCTATACTTCACGGCGACAAGGAGAAGGTCAACTCCATGCACTTCTTCGGGACGCTTTATATTTGGATAATAAGTTTTTCCGTTAATCACGATTCCGGTTTTCAGGCGCTTGGCCCGATCCCCGCTTGCAACGACGGAAAAATTCTCCTTCATCTTGTCACTCAGGCAATAGATGAAATAAGAACCGACTGCGCCGGCACCAATCAGGGCGCAGGTTCGGATGGAATTTTGTGACATGAGCTACCTCCTAATGATATGCAGTTATGAGGGAGTTTGACCCTGACGTCATTCCCCTTGACTTCATTATAAGTAGTTTAGCAGAATCTGCCCAGGAAATTCGATATAGGAAAACTTTTTAAAATGATGCGTGTTATTGGCCTGTGACATGCCTGTATGTAAGCCTTTTATTCGATATATGAAAACTTTTTGAAATGATGCGTGATTCTGGTTTGTGACATGCCTGTATGCAAGCCTTTTATTCGATATATAAATTCTTTTTGAAACGATGCATGTTTTTCGGGCAATTTTATAGCATGAAATTGAAAAGATTTCGTATATCGAATAATTCAATGAAAAAGAGGCTTGATTCAGGCTGGAAACACGCATGAAATTGAAAAGATTCTGCATATCGAATAATTCCACTAACAAGAGGCTTGATTCAGGCTGGAAATACGCATCATTTTGAAAAGTTTTCATATATCGAATATTACAAGTGAAAATGCACTCATGTCATATCTTGGATCACACATTCTTATAAAGCCGTGGATCATCTTGAGATATCTGGCTGTCTGGTTTCCTCTTCCAGATGATCCAAAACCCATCAGAATTTTTTGAAAACGATTGACAAAATTTTAACAAAACACTATGATATATCTGTTATGAAAAGATAAGGGGAGTTATGATCTGCGATGAGATACGAGGTGATCCGACAGGAAAACCGAGGTGATCCGACAGGAAAACCGAAGTGATCCGACAGGAAAACCAAGGTGATCCGACAGGAAAACCGAGATGATCCGACAGGAAAACCGAGATGATCTGACAGAAAAACCGAGATGATCTGACAGGAAAACCGAAGGATCTAATCAAAGCAATCAAACCGCTTATCACGAAAGAGTGTATGTGTAGAATTCTTTCAGGAGGAAAAAAGATGGGAGACTATAAGAATCTGATTCTCGATGTGGAAGATGAAATTGCTGTTCTG
>JAQXPG010000063.1 GCA_029100405.1 Lachnospiraceae bacterium
CGGAAGAAGTTCAAAACGAACGACATCTCCCAGCTTCTCATTGAAGAAATCTACCATTTCCTGACAATCTGCATGTACCTGCTTTAAACATTCTTCTCCGTAGAGATCCTGGCTTCCCGGAATAAAATACAGTTTTTTCATTTTGTCTTCCCTTCTATATGGAATTTTATTTTACAACTTCATTTGCTTCTCGATCTGCAAAGATAAATACGAAGATCAAGAAAATAATACCCTGAATCATCTGGTTCATCTGCGGTGTTACACCCATCATATTTAATCCGGAGCTTAAGATAACATAGAGCAGAGACCCGACAATGATATTCAGGAAGTTAACCTTGGCACCACCGGAGATTGGCATACCGCCAAGAACCAATGCAATAAGGATCTGTGTTTCCAACTGATTTCCTCCAGACGAAGTGACAGATCCGACGTGAATAACACTTAAGAAGGCTGCAAAACCGGTAATAGCTCCCGCCAGGACGTACATCCAGAACTTCATACGGTCAGTCCGAATACCGGCGAACTTAGCTGCCCTCTCTCCGGCTCCGATTGCCTTCAGATCCGTGCCAAAACGAGTAAAACGGAAGAAAATGAATCCAATCAGAAGCAGAATAACCGTCAATGTAACCTTCAAGCCTGTGGTATCGAGAAAGATCAGATTCGCATTGCCTGCTACCGGAGAATTTGTAGTAGCATACTTGATAAATCCACGGAAAAGGAACATGGTACAAATCGTAACAATAAAGGACTTAATCTTACGATTGACATAGAAAAATCCGTTGATTGCTCCGATTGCGGCTCCTGTCAGGATCCCGCAGATAATGGAGAGAGGAATACTGATCTTGCTGACATAGCAGATCACAATGGATGCCATGCCGAGAATAGACCCCTGAGAGAAATCCAGACCGCCCATAGTCATGATAAAGAACACGCCCATTGCTGAAATAATAATCGGATAAACCTGTGTGATAACCAGGGGAAGACTCTGAATCATACCACCGGAAGTCAAAGCATTAAAAACAATAAAAATAATTACAAGACCCAGCACCGGAAGAATGGTCCGTAATACTGAGAAGAGGCTGGCCTTCTTTAATTCATCCTGCAATTCTGTATTTTTTGCCTGTGTACTTGAATTTGCCATGATCTCACCTCCTTAAACCATCTTCTCGATCAGAGCGTTTTCATTCAGGTCAGGGCTGCGAAGAAGTTCTCCATTGATTTCCCCGTCCTTCATAATAAGAATCCGGTCACACATACCAATCAATTCCATCAGTTCCTCGGAAATCATAATCACTGACTTACCATTTTTACGCATGGAATCCATGAGCTGGTAAATATCCTGTTTTACTTTGATATCAATGCCACGTGTCGGACTATCCAGAACAACAATATCAGAATCTTTGCCGATCCAGCGGGCCAGGACAACCTTCTGCTTATTACCGCCGGACAGCTGAGATACAAACTGCTTGGTATTTACCATCTTGACTGAGATTTCTTTGGCATATTTATCTGCGAAGGCTTTCTTCTTTCGTTCACTCTGAAAGGGTCCGAAAACAGCCAGAGAATTCAGAGACGGAAGTACAATATTATCCTCGATGCTCTGGTTCATGACTACAGATTCATTGTCACGGTCTTTCGATGTATAAGCAATACTATGCTTAATTGCCGTCGGGATATCATTAATCTTCGTGCCATCCTCCAGAACTACTTCACCTGTCCGATCAAACGAAGCACCGAAAATAGCTTTTCCAATCTCATGCATGCCGGACTCGGACAATCCTCCGATACCAAGAATCTCTCCTTTATGAAGATCCAAATTAATATTCTTGATAAGTCCCGGAACAGAGACATTCTTCATAGAGAGCACTACTTCGTCGGAGACCTTTTCTCCGTAGTCTGCACGATAATAATTGCCTGAAACCTCACGTCCTACCATGAGCTTCTTCAGTCCCTCTTCATCTATATCTTTACTGTTCACTGTATCAATATAGATACCGTCTCTTAGAACGGTGATCGTATCGGAAAGTTTCAATACCTCTTCCAGGTCATGGGAGATAAAAATAACGGTTCCGCCATAATCCCGGATCTTCTTCATATATTTATAGAGTTCTTCACGTCCTTCCTGAGATAAGGCTGTTGTTGTCTCATCAATAACAATCACACGTGGTTCAAAATAGGTTGCCTTTACAATTTCAACCAGCTTCCGATCCTCGAAATTATACTCATCGATCATTGCGCTGGCCTTGATTTTCGAAAAACCATACTGCTTCAGAAGATCATTCGCCTTCTTGTTCATAGCTCTGGTATTACGAATACCACCTTTGATAAAGTAATCCTCATGTCCGAGGAAAATATTCTCTGCAACCGTCAGACCATCCAGCGTTCCCTGCTCCTGAACGATAATGGAAATACCCTGTTCATTCGCTTCTACCTGATTTTTCGGATGCACTTCCTGTCCATCCAGAATAAATTGTCCGCTTTCCAGAGAATAAATACCTGTCAGCATATTCGTAAGTGTCGACTTACCGGACCCATTCTCACCGATCAGGGCGTGAATTTCTCCCCGATACAGATCAAAAGATACATTCTGCAAAGCCTTCGTTATACCGAAGTTTTTGCTGACATTTCGTACCTGTAAACGTACTTCTTTTTCACTCATGTCCATTCTCCCTTCGGTTATTTTACAATCTCACCTTTGTTTACTCTGGTTGTCACCGTAATGATGATCAAAAGAGCAAGGCCTGTAATAACATCCTGAATAGCAGTCGGTGCGCCAAGTGCAATAAATCCGTAGAAAATGATATTAATTACGAACTCACCGATAATAATTGCAGGAAGTGGCATTCCGTATTTTTTGAATGCAAGGCCAAAGAAGCAGCCCATGGTTGGAATAAAGTTTCGGCTCATAGAGCCCATACCGGTTACAGCGACCATTGAGGAACCGTAACTGATTGTCAGAATCGCCATCAGACCGAAGAAAGCGCCGGAAATAATGAAAGCCAGGACTTTGTACAAATTAACCTTGATACCCATATTTTTGGCAACAGCCTCATTTGAGCCAATTGCGTAAGTATAGGTACCAATCTTGGTATAGTTCAAAATAATATAAGCAACGACAAAAGCTACAATCGCCAGAATGATGTCTCCCGGCACCTTGCCAAAAGCTCTGAGTCCGGAGGGAAGTGTCTGTTCAACACCGCCGGCAATATAATTGGCAACCGACTCTGCAACCAGGGCGACACCGGTTGTTACGATCATGGAAGGGATATGAAGTTTTACATAAAGAAGACCATTAATAGCGCCTACAATTGCGCCGGTCACTATGCAGCCAATCACAAGACCGGGATAACCTGTACCATAGGTTACGGCCAGCTTGCATCCTACAATCGCAGAAAGCATGATGTTGGCACCGATCGAGAAATCGAACATACCCATAACCATTACAAAATAGAAGCCTACCGCCCCGGTTGCTGCAATCAGGCTTGCCTGAAAGTACTGCAGCAAATTAGAGGGGGATCCGAAATTATGGGGTGTAGCTACTTTAAACACAGCCCAGGAAATAACAACAAGAAAAAGCAGAATTAAATATCCTTTGCAATAGCCGGACATTCCCTTTTTTTCTTTTACTGCAACAGAAGTATCCATACCTTTTACCTCTTTTATTCGAAATGTACTCTACAAGTTGTATTCTCGTAGAAAAGCCGGTATCGCCGAGCGATACCGGCTTTTCACCAAAATATTGTACTTGAAGGGTTTCCTTACAGAACTATGAATTGGAGTTCCGTGCTTTACTTAGCTCGGGATGCTGCATCCTCAATAGAAAGTGATGCTGCCTTCTTAGTCAGATCCGAAAGGCTCATTTTAGACATCTCAACGATTTCATCATCGGTATAGGGCAGCTGCTTAACAAAGTACTTATCGTAATCTGCATAATCATCAGCGCTGGATACGTACAGATAAGGGAAGTTGATTTCATTAAACTTACCAGCGAAATCCTTATAGTTTCCTTTGATTGCATTGTAAACCATCAAGAAGGAGAAGAGAGGATCGCAATAGTGTCCACCGGACTCACCGGCCATTGAACCATTGGCAAGACGCTCGCCAAGATCCGGAAGGAAGTCTGTAGATACAACATCAATGTCCTGTGTCTTACCGGCACGCTCAATTGCTGCGATTGCACCCTGAAGAGGATCTCCGCCACCACCGGCAGGAATCAGTGCATCCAGTTTCGGATCAGCTGCCATCAGGGCTTCTGCCGCCTTGGATCCACCCTCAGAAGTGGTGCCCGCATATTGCGGTTCGGAAAGCTTAGCCTTATCATTCGGATTTGCTTTGTTCCAGTCTTCAACACCCTTCTTATAGCCTTCGTAACGTCCGAGCCAAGTTGCATCTCCCTGTTCCCAACCAATCAGACCGATGTCACGATCGCCTTTGTCCAGAAGGATCTTAACCAGTTTCTGTCCGTTCTCAACTTCATTCTCATGAACAGCACCTACATAATAAGGAGATGCCTCTGCCGCTTTGTAGATATCCGGATTTTTGTCCTTGGAGATAACACGGAAGAACTGAGAGAGATAAACCTTGTTATCGTTACATGTCTTAATTGCTGAAGTCATTTCCGTATCGGAAGAGTTGCAGATGATAATGCCCTGGCAACCTGCTGCGCAAAGCTGCTCAACTGAGGCTGTAACCTTCTCAGATACATGTCCCTGATCAACGTACTGAACCTTTACGCCAAGTGCCTTGGCGGCTTCATCGATCATGGTCTTGCACTGGGATCCCAGAACATCGGTCGAGCTCCAGATGGAGACGCCGATCTTGATCTTGGAGTTATCTGTAACCGTCGGTGTAGCACCGCCTTTTCCGCTCTTTGCTCCGCTGCTCTTTGCTCCGCCAGCGGATCCGCAGCCTACCAGCATGCTCGCTGCCAGGCCAACACCCAGTAATGATTTGGCAAATTTTTTAATCCTCATATTTCCCTCTTTTCTTTCCTTCAGGATGTATAGTCGATTATTAGATCCTGACCGTGTCCCTTTTCACGTTACCCTAAAATGTTCCATACCAATTCCACATAGTCTATGCAAAATTAAAAAGCCTTTGTTTAGAGTTGTATATGTACATTTTAAAAGGTATGTCAGTGATTGTTCGTTTTGTCTATACATCTCCTCTAATTGACAATGACAATGTAAGCCCATATCCAATAATTGTCAATACGTCTTTATGCATTTTGTGCAAACCTATCAGTTTTATATCCCCTTTTTTGTATAGTTTGAATAGCAAAAAGTACATGTACATTTAATGAAGTTTTTCATAAATGTACATGTACTTATATAGCTGATTATGAGATGCCAGGTCAGCCTGGAACTACCGGCAGCTCCAGGTAACAGCTCTTTTTATCTTTCTGCTGTCTTATTTCGTCTTACTCCTCCGATCAGAATCTGCAGCACAACGAGGGATCAAAATCCCCATAAAACGTATGGCCCTATGAATTCACTCCATTCCCCCAAATTCGTAACCCTCATCGATAATGGCCTGGCGGACGGCATCCTCAGAAACCGGGCCGGTTGTTTCGATAACCGCGATATTCTTCTCATGATCTGCGCTTGCGCTCGACACATTGTCCAGAGCCTCGAGGGCCTTCTTTACATGGTTCTCACAGTTATGGCACATCATTCCGTTTACTTTAATGGTCTTTGTCATGGTATGATTCTCCTTTTCTTTGTTTTCCGTATTTCTATTTTCTATTTCTTTATTGTCTGGTTTCCTGTTATCTGTTTCTCTATTTTCCGGCTTTTCCGTTTGTTCCACTTTTTTCTCATTCCCACTTTCATCCGCTTTATGGACATGGAAGAGATTGATCCGAAGGCCATTCATGCAGACGGTGAAACTGGACAAAGCCATAGCTGCAGCACCCCACATGGGATTCATATTGACTCCCCAGTGTGCATAGAGACCTGCGGCAACCGGAATCAGTATAATATTATAGGCAAAAGCCCAAAAGAGGTTTTCATGAATATTCCGCAGGGTTGCGCGGGACAGACGAATGGCAGCAGAGGCATCCGTCAGTTTGGAATTCATAAGGACGATATCCGCAGAGTCGATTGCGACATCCGTTCCGGCTCCGATAGCGATACCGACATCTGAGCGCATGAGAGCCGGTGCATCGTTGATTCCATCACCGACCATAGCCACTCTGCCTTCCTTCTGGAGGTCCCGAATAGCTGCTTCTTTTCCTTCCGGAAGGACACCTGCAATGACACGATCTACGCCGGCTTCCCGTCCGATAGCCTGAGCGGTTTTCTCATTATCACCGGTGATCATTACGACCTTGATGCCCATCTTCTGCATTTCCTTCACAGCCCTTGCAGAATCTTCTTTGATAACGTCTGCTACCGCGATAAGTCCCAGGATCTCTTGCCCACGGGCAAAGAAGAGAGGGGTCTTTCCCTGGGAAGAAAGTTCATCTGCCTTTTTCTGTAAGGACGCAGGAACATACGTCAGGCTCTTAAGGAAACTTCCGGAACCGCCATAGAGTGTTTCTCCGTCCAGGACTCCTGTCAGACCATGTCCGGACAGGGCCTTGAAATCAGAAAGCGGAGATTTCGGAAGATCACGCTGCTCTGCCGCTTCTACTACTGCCCGGGCCAGGGGATGTTCGGATTTCTGCTCCAAAGCGAAAGCTGTGGTCAGAAGTTCTGTCTCATTGATCCCCTCTGCAGGAATAATGTCCGTTACATGCGGCTGTCCCATGGTCATCGTTCCGGTTTTATCCAGCGCCACGGTTTTTAGTGTTCCGGCATTCTCCAAAGCCTCGCTGGTCTTAAAGAGGATCCCGTTTCTGGCTCCGACTCCATTTCCGACCATGATAGCGACCGGGGTTGCAAGACCCAGAGCACAAGGACAGGAGACAACGAGAACGGCGATGGCCTTCTCTACGGCAAAGGCCGGGCCTCTGCCTAAGATCAGCCAGATGATCCCTACGATCAGGGCAATGGCCATGACCGTCGGAACGAAAACAGAGGATACCCGGTCTGCGACTCGGGCTATCGGGGCCTTGGTTGCTGCTGCATCACTTACCATCTGAATGATCTGGGCAAAAGCGGTATCCCTGCCGATTCGTGTGGCCCTGGCTTTGAAATAGCCGGACCGGTTGATCGTTGCAGCGCTGACCTTATCATCTACTGCTTTATCGACCGGAATCGACTCCCCGGTCAGGGCCGATTCATCGATGGCACTCTGCCCTTCGACAATGACGCCATCCACCGGCACAGCAGAACCCGGCTTTACGATGAAGATATCTCCGCATTTTACTTCATCGATACCGACCTCGACTTCCTTACCGTCACGTTCCAGGACCGCAGTCTTCGGTGCCATCTTGACCAGGTTCTTCAAGGCATCCGTTGTCCTCCCCTTGGAATAGGACTCCAGCGTCTTTCCAACCGTGATCAGAGCCGGAATCATGGCTGCAGATTCGAAGTAGAGCTGATCATGGTAAAGTGGCATGAGGTCTATATTTGCCACTCCTTTTGTCACCATCCAGGTCATACGGAATAAAATGTAGAGCGACCAGGCGAAGGAGACGGAGGAGCCAAGAGCTACCAGGGCATCCATATTCGGCGCTCTGTGGGCCAGGGAACGGAAACCGGAAATGAAGAAGTCCCGGTTGATGTACATAACGATCAAGGCGATCAACATCTGGAGGATGGACAGGCCGATGTGGTTATGATTAAGGAAGGGCAAAACCGGCCAGCCCAGCATGTTATGTCCCATGGTGAAATACATAAGAATGACAAGGAATCCGACCGAAAGTTTCAGCCGCCGGAGAAGTTTCGGCGTCTGCCGATCCTTCAGGGCATCCTCCTCTGCCGCAATGGTCTTCGAGATGGAAGCGGTGTTGTCAGCCTTCGATGCCTCACCGCCATACTCCTGAAATACTTCCTCTTTCGGCTTTGCGCCATAGCCGGCATCCTCTACGGCCTTCATGATTTCTTCATCGGATGCCTGGCCCTCCACAGCCATACTGTTGGTCAGAAGCGATACCGACACGCTCTTGACATCCGGTAATTTCTGAACTGCCTTCTCCACATGAGCCTGGCAGGCGGCGCAGCTCATACCGCTTACAATATATTGCTTCATTTATTTCTCCTGTATCAAATCTTACATCTCCAATAATATCTCATCCATTTCTGCAGTTTC
>JAQXPG010000064.1 GCA_029100405.1 Lachnospiraceae bacterium
GGGCGGCGTTCTGGATATGGAGACCGACGTTGTTTCCGATATCGACGCTTATGGCCCGGCTTATATTGATGATTCCATGAAGGATGATGAGCAGGTTGTAGGTCTTCAGACCGACAAGCCTCTGAAGCGTGCCTTCATGCCTTACGGCGGAATCCGTATGGCTGAGGAAGCTCTGACCACCTATGGATATACTCCCAATCCCCAGCTGCATGAGATTTTCACCAAGTATCACAAGACCCATAACGAGGCTGTTTTCGATGCCTATACACCTGAGATGATCACTGCCCGTCACTGCCACATCGTTACAGGACTTCCGGATACCTACGGCAGAGGACGTATCGTCGGCGACTACAGAAGAGTAGCTCTCTACGGTATTGATTATCTGATCGAGAAGAAGCAGGCCGACAAGGACGACATCGGACACAACGATATGATGACCGGTAAGGTTGTTCGTTTAAGAGAAGAAGTTGCCGAGCAGATCAAGGCTTTAAAGAAGATGAAGAAGCTGGCTGAGTCCTATGGCTACGATATCTCCAAGCCTGCAAAGACCGCCAAGGAAGCTGTTCAGTGGCTGTATTTCGGATATCTCTCCGCAATCAAGCAGCAGAACGGTGCAGCGATGTCCGTCGGACGTATCTCCACCTTCCTTGATATCTATATCAGCAGAGACTTAAAGAAGGGTCTGATCACAGAGAAGGAAGCTCAGGAGCTGATCGATCATCTTGTTATGAAGTTCCGTATGGTCAAGTTCGCACGTATTCCTTCCTATAACGAGCTCTTCTCCGGCGACCCGGTATGGGCAACCCTGGAAGTTGCAGGTATCGGTATGGACGGACGCAGCATGGTAACCAAGAACGATTACCGTTTCCTTCATACTCTGGAGAACATGGGACCTGCACCTGAGCCCAACCTGACCGTTCTCTTCAGTAGCGATCTTCCTGAGAACTTTAAGAAGTATGCGGCAAAGATCTCTGTAGATACTTCTTCCATCCAGTACGAGAACGATGATGTCATGAAGCCTGTATGGGGCGATGACTACAGCATCTGCTGCTGCGTATCCGCTACCCAGACCGGTAAGGAAATGCAGTTCTTCGGTGCCCGTGCCAACCTGGCAAAGGCTCTTCTCTACTCCCTGAACAGCGGTAAGGATGAGAAGTTCAGAGACAAAGAGGGTCATCATATGCAGGTAGGACCTGAACTCGCACCGATGACCTCCGATGTCCTTGACTATGATGAGGTTGTTCACAAGTATGATCTGACTCTGGACTGGCTGGCTGGATTATATGTCAATATCCTTGACCTGATCCACTATATGCATGACAAGTACTACTATGAGTCTGCAGAGATGTCTCTGATCGATACCGAGGTTCGCCGTACCTTCGCAACCGGTATCGCTGGATTCTCACATGTAGTAGATTCCCTGTCTGCAATCAAGTATGCCAAGGTAACCGCAATTCGTGATGAAGAGGGTGTTACCACAGATTTCAAGATCGAGGGAGATTTCCCCAAGTATGGAAATGACGACCCGCGCGCAGATGAGATCGCAGTGAACCTTCTGAAGACTTTCATGAGAAAGCTCAGAAAGTTCCATACCTACAGAGATTCCGATGCGACCACATCCATTCTTACCATTACCTCGAACGTTGTTTACGGTGAGGCTACCGGTGCTACTCCGGACGGACGTAAGGCATTCACTCCTTTCGCACCTGGTGCAAACCCTGCATACGGCGCTGAGCAGAACGGCCTTCTGGCATCTCTGAACTCCGTAGCAAAGCTTCCTTACGAGTATTCTCTGGATGGTATTTCCAATACGCAGACGATGACTCCGGATTCCCTTGGCCATGACGAGGAAGAGAGAACCGACAAGCTTGTCAACATCCTTGACGGTTACTTCGACCAGGGCGCTCATCATCTGAACGTCAATGTCTTCGGCAGAGAGAAGCTTGAGGACGCTATGGAGCATCCGGAAAAGCCTGAGTACGCAAACTTCACCATCCGTGTATCCGGATATGCAGTCAAGTTCATCGATCTGACGAGAAAGCAGCAGCTCGATGTCCTGAACCGTACCTTCCACAGCCATATGTAATCCGATGGAAGAAGTATTAGCACGCGTTCATTCGCTGGAAAGCTTTGGCTCCGTTGACGGACCAGGAATCCGATTTGTGCTCTTTCTTCAGGGCTGCAATTTCCGTTGCCGCTACTGCCACAATCCGGACACCTGGGATCCTGCCGGTACGAAAAAGACGAAGCCGACTTTGATGAGCGCAGACGAAGTCATAGAGAAAGCTCTCCGCTACAAGCCCTATTGGGGCAAAGACGGTGGTATTACCGTAAGCGGCGGAGAAGCCCTTCTCCAGATCGATTTTTTGATCGAATTATTCCGTAAATGCCACGAGAGGGGAATCAATACCTGCCTGGATACTTCAGCAGGACCCTTCACCAGACAGGAGCCTTTTTTCTCGAAATTCAACCAATTGATGGAAAATACAGACCTTGTCATGCTGGACATCAAACAGATTTTTGAGGAAGAGCACAAGAAACTGACCGGTCACAGCAATGCAAATATTCTGGACTGCGCGAACTATCTGTCTGACATTGGAATTCCCATGTGGATTCGTCATGTCCTGGTTCCGGGTATTACAACGGATGAAAAGGAGCTTAAGGCTCTTCGAAAGTTTATCGACGGCTTGAAAACAGTGGAAAGAGTGGAAGTGCTCCCCTATCATACCCTTGGAATTTTCAAGTATGAAGAGCTCGGGATTCCCTATACACTAAAAGATGTGAATCCGCCGACCGCGGAAGAGCTGAAAAAAGCAAAAGAAATTTTAGGCGCCTTTTAAGGGCGAAGGAAAGAGTTTCTGGGATACCCCGGGGGCTCTTTTTTCTTTTCAAGGATCAAAAATCTGTAGGAAATCCAACATTTTCGTAGACAGCCGATATACAATACGGACAAAATGCGCATAGATAATATAACTTCGGTTTGATATACTTACCTTGTCAGGAGAAATGACAGAAAATATGAGTAAGAATTTGACAAAGCAATAGAAAAGGAGATTTTATCTATGAGAAGATACGATGATCCGATTGCAAGAGTATATGCACGCCAGGTCCTGGATTCCAGAGGAAATCCTACCGTAGAGTGTGAAGTTGAGACGGAGTCCGGATCCTACGGCAAAGCCATCGTTCCTTCGGGAGCATCTACCGGTGAGAGAGAGGCTCTGGAGCTTCGCGACGGCGATCAGAAAGTATATCATGGAACCGGCGTTTTAAAGGCAGTTGCCAATGTCAATGAGAAGATTGCTCCGGCAATCATCGGTATGGATGTCTTTAATCAGGCAGGTATTGACAAAGCCATGCTGGATCTGGATGGAACGGAGTTCAAGTCCAACCTTGGTGCCAATGCGACACTGGCAGTATCTCTTGCCGTAGCCCATGCTGCAGCAGATTCCGTCGGACTCCCTCTTTATAAATACCTGGGCGGCCCGAATGGAAAGGTCCTCCCGGTTCCAATGATGAATGTCTTAAATGGCGGAAAGCATGCAGATTCCTCTGCAGACTGCCAGGAATACATGATCATGCCGGTTGGCGCAGACAATGTGCGAGAAGCCGTCCGTATTGGCTCCGAGGTTTTCCATACCTTAAAAAAGGTCCTTCAGAAGTATGGCTATAATACCGCAGTCGGTGATGAAGGCGGCTATGCTCCATCCTGCATTCCGGGAGGCAAGGGACCCTTAGAGACGCTTGGAAATGAGGGCCCTCTGGAACTGATGCTCGAAGCCGTAAAAGAAGCAGGCTACGAGCCCGGTAAGGATGTAGCTTTTGCCATGGATGCAGCTTCTTCGGAATTCTATGATGCTGACAAGAACCGTTATATCCTGAAGCGGTCCGGTGAGGGCGAGAAGACTTCTGCCGAAATGATCGAACTCTATGAGAAATGGGTCGATAAGTACCCTCTGATTTCCCTGGAAGACGGTCTTGCAGAGAATGACTGGGACGGCTGGGTAGAACTGACCAAGCGCCTGGGTGACAAGATCCAGCTGGTCGGCGATGATCTCTTCGTTACCAATACCACATTCATCCGTAAGGGCATAGAGCTTGGTGCTGCCAATGCCGTATTGATCAAGGTAAACCAGATCGGTACTCTGACCGAAACCTTCGATGCAATCGAGATGGCGAAGGAAGCAGGCTATACAGCTATTGTTTCCCACCGTTCCGGGGAGTCTGAGGATACGACCATTGCAGATCTGGTTGTTGCAACCAATGCAGGCCAGATCAAGACCGGTTCTATGAGCCGTACCGATCGTATTGCAAAGTACAATCAGCTGATGCGGATCGAAGAAGATCTGGGAGCAGTTGCACAGTATAAGGGCAAGAAGGCATTCTACAATGTCAAGGCTCTGCAGGGCTGAGCATTTCAGATGGACAAGCAAACTTCTCTTCCGGTCTGACTCAGAAGAGAATCAGACTTCATGCAGACTGGAAGGCTAAGAAACACAAAAAGAGACTGGAGCGAGTGCTCCGGTCTCTTTTCTGTTGTTTTTTTCGGATCAAGAAAGACATTCCTGTCTTCTTTGCAATCACTCCGTATTAATTATCCAATCGTTTCTGATAGCCTCCGGTGACATTGGTACTGCCATGTTCGATGATAAAGGCTTTGGGGTCGATTTCCAGGATATCCCGCTTGACAAAATTAACTTCATTTTTGGCAAGAACAGTCACAAGGACATGGGTGTCTTTTTTGGTATAGGCGCCGACGCCCTTCCATTTGGTGACACCCCGCACATATTTTTTCAGGATAATATCTTCGACTTCCGGATGATGGGTGAAGATGACCAGTTCGATTTCAATATTCTGATAGTGAAAGCGGTCAATTGCCAGGGAGAAGCAGATGATATAGAGGATGGAATACAAGGCTGTCGGCACAGAGAAGAGAATGGCACAGACCAGATAGAGGACGGCATTGAAGGCTGTCTCAAAAGTACCGACAGAGAACTTTCGGTTACGGGATGCGATAAAGACCCCAAGCAGATCCAGACCGCCGGCACTTCCGCCATTGGACAGGATCATGCCGCAGCCGATGCCTCCGACCACACCGCTGATCACCAGGTCGGCAAGTTTGTCATCCAGGATTGGAGTCTTTGGTATCGGAACCAGGGACATGAGAATGGTCTGGACAAGAATGGAAAGGAAGGTTCCAATCAGCATCTTTTTCTTCATGGTTTTCCATGCCAGAATGAAGAGGGGAATGTTCAGACACAGATTGATCATACCGGCAAGGGTTTTTGACATGGATGGGAGAAAGAGGGTGCGGAAGAGATTCGCAAGACCGACAATGCCTCCGGCATAGAGATCCAGCGGCTGGAGAAAGAGGTTGACAGACAGGGAAAAGAGCGTGGTCCCAAAGAGAATCATGCCGACATTTCGCATGGTTAAGGGTCTGGCTGGTACATATAATTCATCTTGCAGATTCATGTGACACCTCGAATTCCTGACTTATTAAGCATCCTTTTGTCCAAACAAAATCATAAAAAGGATCATTTACCGGAAGCAGTTTTTTATGCATCACCATATTATCATATCTAATGTGTAAGCTGTTACGGAGTCTGCTTTGTTAAATTCAACGTTTTTCTTGTATGGCTGGCGTATTTTCTTAGTGAAATTAGATAGACATTATGTTAAATTTATAACAGAATCAATTTATATCAATCGGATGAGCAATATTCTTCAGAAATTGCTCTGATTTTCATCCGATGAAGAAAGGAATGAGCTATGCCAGAACAGTACAAGACCGTGCGGTCTAAGTATCAAGGGGAAGCCGAGAAGGATCCAGAGATCGCAAAGCTTGCCAGGAAGATCACGGACTGTGTCCCTCATAAGATCAAAGGGATTACAACCGAAGATGCGGAATATTGGGGTCTGAAGGAAGTTATCAGCCATGAGATGGCCCTTGTCGCCAATAAGATGAAACTTCGGAAGTTCTATACCTTCGAAGAATTACAGAAAATGAATCCGGAATACAGTGAAAAAGATCTGAAGGATCTTCTCTACCAGATGAGTTATGTCGGGATTCTCGAATATGATTATTCGGACTGTTATGATCACAATGGCCCGATCGAAGGAAAACCGAGGATTCAGCGTTGGAGGATTCCTTATTTCGTACCCGGCGTGGGAGAACTCTTCAACTCTTCCAAAGACCGTGTCGATAAGAATCCGCCGGTGGCATCGGCTTTTGAACGGATGACCTTCGATCCTCTGGCTGGGATTACTCAGCTGGTGCCTCCAGGAGGGGATGGCATTGGCATGCATGTCATCCCGGTGGAGGAAGCTCTGGACGTATCTCAGGAATCGGTCGATCTCGAGCATATCTCGTATTGGCTGAATAAATATGATGGACATATTTCTGCCGGAATCTGCTCCTGCCGCTATTCCCGTGCGACACTAGGGGAAGGCTGTGCCGATGATTACAATGACTGGTGTATCCAGGTCGGCGATATGGCTGATTATACGGTCGAGACCAAGAGAGGCCACTATATCACCAAGGAAGAGGCCATCGAGATCTGTAAGAAGGCAGAGGAGAACGGTTTCGTTCATCAGATCACCAATATCGACGGGGAGAACCATATTTTTGATATCTGTAACTGTGATGTAAAGATCTGTAATGCTCTTCGGACCAGCATGCTTTTCAATACACCAAATCTTTCAAAGAGTGCTTATACCGCAAAAACCACGCCGGAAAACTGTGTTGCCTGCGGCCTCTGTGTGGAAGCCTGCCCGGCCGGCGCGGTAAAGCTCGGTCAGAAGCTTTGCAAGAAGGATGGAAGTCTGCCGGAATATCCAAAGTCCATTCTTCCAGATGCCATCCATTGGGGAAAATATGCCTGGGATGAGAACTACCGGGATACGGCAAGAATGTATAACAGCTGGCCGACCGGATCCTCTCCCTGTAAGGCAGCCTGCCCGGCGCATGTTCCGGTTCAGGGCTATCTCCAGAAGGCCAAGGAAGGCAAGTATGAAGAAGCACTTGCATTGATTAAGACCATGAATCCCTTCCCGGCAGTTTGCGGCAGAGTCTGCAATAAGAGATGTGAGACAGCCTGCACCAGAGGAACGATCGATGAGGCGGTTTCCATTGACGCTGTGAAGAAATTCGTGGCAGATTATGATCTGGCTCTGGATACGCCCTACATTCCAAAGAAGGCGGTTGCATCCGTAACAGGAAAGTTCGATCAGAAGATCGCAATCATCGGCGCCGGCCCTGCAGGTCTGTCCTGTGCATATTATCTGGCCCTTATGGGCTATTCTCCGGTAGTCTTCGAGAAACACAAGAAGGCGGGCGGCATGATGACGTATGGTATTCCTTCTTACAAATTGGAGAAGGATGTCATTGCCAAAGAGATCGAGATCATTGAGAAACTGGGCGTGGAGATCCGCTGCGGCGTGGAAGTCGGTAAGGATATCAGCCTGCAGGAACTGAAGGAACAAGGGTTCCAGGCTTTCTATATCGCCATCGGTTGTCAGGGCGGACGTCGTCCCGGTGTTTCGAATGACGATGTTTTGGGTACAGATGTTGCGGTTCACTATCTGCAGAAATCTATGGCAGAGGGACATCCTGCAATCGAAGGCGATGTCGTTGTCGTCGGCGGTGGTAACGTAGCGGTTGACTGTGCCCGAAATGCAATCAAGCGCGGAGCAAGTCATGTCACCATGGTATCTCTTGAGCAGAGAGATGAAATGCCGGCCAGCAAGGCAGAAATTCAGGAGACATTGGATGATCATATCGAGATCTTAAACGGATGGGGTCCGAAGGAAGTCCTTGTCGATGATAAGAAGCAGGTTTCCGGCATCGTATTCAAGATGTGTACAAGAACCATCGATCCTGAGACCGGTCGCTTCTCACCGCTTTACGATGAGAGCCGGACCAGGGAGATCTCCTGCCGTCATATCGTTTTTGCCATTGGACAGGCCATTGAGTGGGGCGGACTTCTCGATGGACGGAAAGTCAGCTTCCATCATGGCAATTATCCGGAGGCGGATGAATTGACTTTCCAGACGGCGGATCCGGATATTTTCGTCGGAGGAGACGTTTTGACAGGGCCTAAATTTGTCATCGATGCCATTGCAGAGGGCCATTATGCAGCAGATTCTCTCAACCGTTATGTGCAGTGGAATGCTTCCATGACCATTGGAAGAGACCGGCATCATTATCTGGAACTGGACAAGGAGGATCTCCTGATTGATTCCTATGATACGGCCGGCAGGCAGGAGGCCAAGGATGGCCCTGAGGGATCAGACCCCTTCCGGGATCTGCATGGAACACTTACCGAGGAAGAGGTACATACGGAATGCAGCCGCTGTCTCGCCTGTGGTGCATCTGTTGTAGATCCGAATAAGTGCATTGGATGCGGTATCTGTACGACCCGCTGCAAATTCGATGCGATTCATCTCTACAGGGATCATCCGGAAAATACCGATATGCGCTTTGCAGAGGATAAGATCAAGGGCCTGGTGCCTTATGCCATGAAGAGAGCCTTCCGGATCCTGAAGAACTCCGGTTCCGAGGAAGCGAAGATCATGAGAGAGAAACGCCGCGAATTCAATAAGAACAAGGAATTCAACAAGGCACATCCCAACACGGGAAATGCAGTCCCTATGGAAGAGAATTGCAAACAGTAATTATGTAAGTAATTAAGAAGTAAAAAGTAAGAAGTATCAAGAAAAGACCTCATCTGTCAGGCAGGATATGGCTGGCAGATGGGGTCTTTTTCCTGTTTTTTTCGGTTGATAAGTAAGTGAGCTCTGGAAAAGGACTTTCAGATTGGCACATCCCGGTGTTCTACTGAGGTCGAGAAGGCGATGAGTGTCTTGGTCTTCCCGAAATGCTGGAGTTCATTGATAAAGTGATCCAACTGTTCGGTCGACTGAAAGACGGTTTCTATTAACATGGAATAATCGCCGGTGACGCAGTTGCACTCAATG